>JAUYEE010000240.1 GCA_030691545.1 bacterium
CCTGCCGCTCCGAATCGGAATGGTCTTGATCGCGGAGGCCCTGAACACTTTGAACCCGGTCACCATGTCGCTCAGGTTCAGATCCGTCAGCAGGTTCGAAAAAAGCGTCAGAAGCTTATTCCCAACAGCATGGCGGAAGAACAGGACCCTTCTTCTATCAGCGGGCAGGAAACGCGACCCGTACACGACGTCCGCGTCTCCCTCCAAGATGGGCGCCAGCAGCCGAGGATATTCAAGGGGGTCGTACTCGAGGTCGGCATCCTGGAAGAGAATTATCCCCCCTTTCGCCACCGTCAACGCCCGGGCAATCGCGGCCCCTTTCCCCCGGTTCCGGCCCTGCCTCAGCAGGTGAAGGCGAGGATATGTGCCTGCCAGCTTTTGCAGCACCCCCCAGGTGCCGTCCCGAGAGCAGTCGTCAACGACAATCACTTCCCTCTCAAGTCCCTCGGGCAATGGTGCTGCCCAAACGCGCCGGAGAATTTCGCTTATTGTGTACCGCTCATTGTAAACTGGTACGAGGACAGAAACGAGCTTGGCGTCGAACACTGCTCACCGCTCCTTCACAAACGATTCGGCATCGCTCTTCCCTAATTGTGGCGAGCGGCCCTTTGACCGTTCGCAGAAAGACACTGTCAGCCTCCGCACCCAGAAGCTACTGTTTCACCAGCGCCCCGCGTCCCCTCGCCCGCAGCCTTTAGCTTGCCAAGCAGAAAAAACGCGAGTGCATAATACCGCGCCGAGGCCAGCGTGGAAAAGACTTCTTCTCAGCCAGAGGCCTGCCAGTGTGTCGCGTCTGCTTTTGACAAAACGCCTCCTTGATCACGCAAAACGCCTCCAAGAATTGCGCAAGGCGCTTTGGCCGGTAAATGCGCTGAAGGCGACCAACCACGAGGTCAGCGCCAACCGGGACCGTCACCCAAAATTGTCCTTTCGGCGCAAGCAACTCCCGCAGCCGTCTCATCGCCCTGGGGTCGCGATCTTCCTTATCGAGGGAGCCGGAGGCACCATCCCTGGCCGATATTCTCCCAGGTTGCACATGGAATGATAATTTAGCAACGCTTCCGACGGAGGTCAAGTCCTTTGAGTAACGAGAGCTCGCCACGCGCACGGTTCGCCGAAAAGCTTTGACGGCCCTCCTATTGATTTCAATTGCATACAACGTGCTGTTGACCATAGAGGACTAGCGCAGTTACAACGGTGAAGAGGCAAACTGGTTTCGGGAATCGGCTCGCAAGCTCCATCTTGGAGCACAGGTCGCGGCGAACGAGTATAGTCCGGGCCTATACGTTTCATACTGGAACGACTCGGTTTTTCTCGGCCAGTTTACGGGCGATTCACCAGAGGAAATCGCCGAGGAGCTATCAGCTTACGGTCGGACATCTGTGTTGGTCTTCAAAGACATTGCCCTCACTAACAGATTGAAAGAAAGCGCCTTGTTCAAGGAATCAGGGACGTCTGCCGGTTCCGTTAAATGTTAGTTCATGTGCGCTTTCGAGTTCGTCCCGTAAGGCGACGACATTGGCCGAGGATGTGGTGGCGCAGGGTGCGCATCATTTTATCGCTTCGACTGATCTCGACCCCCATCGCTCTGCCCAGGAAACAAACGTCGGAGGGTGAGCATGCTCACGGACAAACTGGCAAGCACGACTTTGGGAAAGGAGGCAACAAAAGAGCATGTAGGCTCTCCGAGGATCCTCGGGCTGCTTTTCGATGTGGATGGGACCCTTTACCACCAAGGGTTGCTGCACGCAATGATGGCCGCCTGTTTTGCGGCCGCGTTTCTTCGGCGCCCGCGTCGTACGCTTCGGGAGCTTCGCACAGTGAAAAACTACAGACGTGCCATGGAGCAACTCAGAACAAGTAGGAACGGTGGAAGGCTAAGTGCTGAGGCGCAGTTACGCAGGGCGGCCGCCATGGGGTTGCCGCTGCAAACTGTCGAGGAGTCTGTCCAGTACTGGATGGAACAAGCGCCTCTGATGTTTCTGAGTCTCTGCGCCCGGCGCGCACTGATACGAACCATCCGACGTTGGCATCGTTTGGGAGTCCGCATGGGCGTGTACTCCGATTATCCTGCCGAGGACAAGTTAAGGCGGCTGGGCTTAGCCTCCGTCTTCAAAACGGTCGTATGCTCGATGGACCCGGAAGTGCGGGCATTAAAACCCGATCCTTGCGGCCTCAAGGTCGCAGCCGGGAAGCTGGGGGTTTCTCCGCGCAACGCGGTTTATGTGGGCGACCGGGAGGAGGTTGATGGCATCGCCGCAGCCCGCGCTGGGATGCGCGTGGCCTTCGTTGGGCGACGACGCAGGTCCAGAACGTGTGTTAGGGCGCCCCTGACCCTGGATGCCCTCGATTCGCATCTGAGAGAGAGCTGGACCTCAAGCCACCAGAAAAGGTGTTGGATTTGCTCCGCATCCTCGACACGCCGATTCAGGCCCTCGACCATCGGGCGTAGCATCACCTCCGAGTCGGTCCGCGTCAGCGACAGTGCCTACGGACAAACGGCGGCTCTGAGAGTGTGCCGGCGGTGCGGCTTTGTTTTCGCTGACGAGCTGCCTTGTTCCAATCTCGTCAACCTTTACCGGGATATGTCCGACCCGGAGTATTTGGCCAGTGCACCTGCTCGGCGGGTTCAAGTGCGAAGATTGCTTGACGTGGCGCTTTCGCGCCACCCCCAAGCGCGAACGCTTTTGGACGTGGGGGCTGGGATAGGACTGCTCGTCTCGGAGGCTCTCGCAAGAGGCTTGCACGCGGAAGGCGTCGAGCCAAGCATGTGGTGCGTCGAGACAGCAGCTCGGGTTAATCGCGTAAAGCTACTGTGCGGCACACTCGAGGACTGTTCAGCTCGTTTAGGCACCTACGACTTGGTTCTGCTGGTGGATGTGGTAGAGCACACAGATGCGCCTCTCCGTTTGATCGAGAAAGCAGCGGAAAAGCTGGCGATCAACGGCAGAATGGTCATCGTCACGTTGGACATTGGGTCGCTCGCTGCTGGGCTTATGGGAAGATGGTGGTGGCATCACCGGGTCGCTCACGTGTGCTACTTTAACCGGGCGTCAATGCGCCACGCCTTGAAGATTTGTGGCCTGGAGGTTCTAACGGACATTACGTGGGGATGGCGGTTTCCCGTGCCCTATCTGTGCAAGCGCCTGGCTCGATATATTCCTCTTGGCCCGGCGCGTAAGCTATTGGAAGCGGCAGCACACTCTAAGTCACTATCCCGGTGTGAGATTGATCTTAACTTGCGCGATTCGCGGACGTTTATTGCCACGAGAAAGGGTGAGTCATGATACGCGACTACATCAGCATGGCAAGGCCGGATCACTGGTTCAAAAATGTTTTCATGTTGCCAGGCGTCATCCTGGCATGGCAGGAGTGTCCACCTCAACATCCGACTGGCGCCCTCGCGGTGATTCTCTTGGGCGTGGCCGCAGCGTGCCTGGTATGCTCGAGCAACTACACAATCAACGAGCTCGTTGACGCGCCGGAAGACCGCAAGCATCCCCAGAAGAAGCATCGAGCGGCGGCTTCCGGTCGAGTAGGGCGCGGCTGGGGATATTTCCAATGGGCGCTGTTAGGAGCAGCGGGGCTTGCTCTGTCCTGGATCGTCGGCCTGCGATTCTTGCTCACTGAAGTGGCTCTCCTCGTGATGGGCCTCACTTACAACGTTCCGCCCGTGCGGCTGAAGGAGCGCCCTTATGTGGATGTTCTCTCGGAATCGGTCAACAACCCCTTGCGTCTTCTCCTGGGATGGTACGCGGTCAGGTGCCCGCTGGTCCCTCCTGTGTCGCTCCTTCTATCGTACTGGATGTTGGGTTGCTTTTTCATGGCAATAAAGCGGTTCGCCGAGATGAAGTACATTAACAACAAGGAGATCGCCGCGGCATACCGGAAGTCGTTCGCTTACTATACGCCCGAACGATTACTCATAAGCATTATCTTCTACGCGACGGCATTCGGGTTGTTCGGCGGTATTTTCCTAATCCGGTATCGCATCGAACTGATCATGGGCGTCCCCGTTCTGGCGGGATTTATGGCCATGTATATGCGCGTCGGTTTTCAGCCCAACAGTCCCGTCCAGTATCCGGAGAAGCTCTACAAGCAAAAAGGGCTTGTGGCATACACCCTCCTGACGGCGGTTATTCTCATTGCCTGCCTCATAATGCGGATTCCTCACCTCAGCCGCCTTTTGGAACCGACAATACCGAAACACTTTTGACGGGGTCGCCCGATAGATTGTCATGAGTTCGTGCTATTCCTTGGGGATCGGAAAGCAGGCATATTCGCAGGCACAGGGCTGAGTTCACAACGCGCTCCCTATCTTTCCTGCCCGAACGGCAAAAGCAGGATACGAAGCGGAAATGAGGATGGCGTCCCCAGACGTTTAGCAGTTAGGTAACTGCGTTACCCTTGCTGACGGGATACAAGTAATCGTGTCTCCTTTGTTACCCCTCTGCGCGCACGCCTTCGATGATGCTGAACCCCCACCAGGTGGGGATGACTCTTGCCAGCCTGAAGCCAGATGCTGCGAAGAGGGTCCGATACTCGGCTTCGCTGCGTTGCCGTCCGCCGGTGACCGCTAACATATGCAGGTCCACGAGAATTGCGTTAGGATCGTGCTTCGCCCGGAGCGGCATAAGCCGCTCCACGACAAGGAGCGTGCCTTGCTCCTTCAAGGCTCTGTGGCAATTCGTGAGGATAGTGAGAACCTGCTCGTCATCCCAGTCATGGAGGACGTTCTTCAAAATATGGACGTCAGCGCCTTCGGGTATGCGGTCAAAGAAGCTTCCTGCGACAACCTGGCAGCGTGCGGCAACTCCTGCCGCCCCCGGGTACGACGGAGCCGAGGCGAGGACATTTGGTTGATCAAACAGAATGCCGGCGGCAGAGGGATGCGCCTTGAGGATGGCCGCGAGAAGGGCCCCGTGGCCTCCTCCGATATCGGCAATGGTGCGGAACGACGAGAAGTCATAAGCCCCCAGGATGGCGCCGGTGGCCCCCGCCGTGCTTCGGCTGAGCCAGGCGTTGAAATACTTGTTCAGTTCGGGGTGCTGCTTCCGATGTTCCCACTGACTCATGCCAAAGACATGATTGAAGGCAGTTTCACCGGTCATCGCGCTATGAACGAGGCCGCCCCACGCGCCCACCCACTCTTCTCCACACAGGATCGCCAGGCCGCGAAGGGAGCCTGGCATCTCATCCCGCAACCATGTCCCAAGCGGGGTGAGACCGAAGCGCCCGTCGCGCTCCTCGTAGCACACCCCCAGTGTGACGAGGCCCCGCAGGACACGATGGAGCGAAGGGGCATGTGCTCCGAGCGACCGGGCTAAGTCGGCGCTGCTTTGGGGGCCGCCGGCCAGGAGATCGGCGATGCCAAGCTTCGCGGCAGCATACAGCAGGGCAGTGTTCCGGTAGCCGTCGAGGAGATTCCTGAGCACTCGACGGCCTGTGCGCAGGTCCGTGATTGGCAGTCTGGCTATACCGCGCCGTGCGATGAACCGCGCGATAGCGCGGAGGAATGATACACGCGCGCGAAGATAGGCAATGATGTGCCGGGCTGTTCTCATCGGTCAACGCCCTCCGTGTTCGTCCATCTATTCATTCTCTGTTCGGCGGCAGCGGCGCAACACGATTGTCGGGCACCGTTCGCCCAGCTCGTAGGAGGGCACATGCAGGCGGTGGACTTCGAAGCCCCCCGGATTGCCGCAGAACAGATCGGAAACCTCGTCAATCGTGACGAAGTGATACCGGGCTGTGGATCCCCGGTACGTGTTAATCGCCAGCATGTGCTTCACTGGCCACCCAATTCTCAATGCCAGCCGCTCGAGATCGGGGGCCACCGCGTGGATCGCGCGCCAGACCGTCCCCAATTCTACGCCCTCCGAGGCACTCTCCATCAGGGCCATGCCAAGCCGAAGCTTGAGGATATTCAGGCTGGGGATACTCCCTTCCAACAAGTCCCTGAGGACCGCGTCCGGCGACTCTCGCTGTGGATGAGGCACGTAAAGACGAAGAATGCAGAATCCTTGATCCGAGAGAATGCGCCGAAGAACCCGAACAAGCTGCCCTTGCTCCTGTGGGTAAGCGAGGAGGTGCAGACCTCCGTCGCAAAGCGCGATATCACGAGAACTATCCGGCAATGTGAGCGCGAGCCAGTCCGCGCGCTGCACAGCCTCCCTCGGCCCCGGCCACACGCCATCTATCATGGCTTGGGTGCGATCCACGGCCAGGAAGTCTGTCCCCTTCGGCCACGGCAGGCGGTAGAGCTCAGGCGTGACCCCGAGCAGCAACACGCGCGGCGTCCCTCGATGCCGCACCCATTCCTGCACCGCCTCCCAGCAGAGGCCGATGTCTTCCGCCGTAGGCCGCAATGGGGGGCCCACCCGCTGCCACTGTCGCGCGATCTCGGGCCAGTGACCCGCGGTGTCAGGTGGCGATCCTGCACCCAGTGCGCTGGCCGATGTGTCCATGGAAACGCTCCTCGAGCCGCTATCCTCGCTGTGCATGATAGTGTTCCGAGAGAATCAGACACACGAAGATACCAGAACCGCTGATGACGTGTTCTGCATGCGGCACCCGTGCGGGTATCCAGATACATGCAGGGGCCTTCACGGTGAACTCCTCGCCGTTTGATCGGTACAAGTAGGTGAGGTCTCCCTGCGGACTCACGAGGATATTCACCTCCGGGGTCTCATGAGTGTGAAGCTCTACATACGGGGGCGGCTGTCCATCCATCGGCCGGATTAGATGGACGGCTGCCTGCACGGGAAACCCTGTGGGGGCCAACCTCGTTAGGCACTCACAAGTGCTGTGAAACCAAAGACTGTCGAGCGGAGACGGTTGCATCTCATAGACACGAATCCGCTCCTTCTCGGCCATGGTTTCCTCCATTGGTTCTTTCACATGCGCCCACCCGTCATTTCGCTGGAGACCCGCTCGTCAAGTTGCGATCGTCTTCCAAACCATCCGCGTGAGGCGACGCCAGGTGAGGCTATAGTAACCCGGCGCCCCTCTCCCGTCAAGCCCCGCGGCCTTAACCGCAGTCTTTCATGAACCTCCTTCACTCGGAGACCATCAAAATGTCTCCATCGGGCCCCTTTTCTCTCGCCAACACGCCAAGGCGCAAGGAATACACAAGTTCCCCCTCTTTGCGTCCTTTGCGGCTTTGCGAGAGATCTTCCCTGTCTTCACCCCGGCCCCGTAGCGTCTATTCTCAGGCCAGGACCCACGATCTGAATCGGCGAACATCTCGCATCTTTCTGTTGATCCTTCTTCTCGATGCTGCGGCCATTTGTTGTATAATATGCCCACCGAAAGGAGGGGAAGAGATGACAGCTCCCCGTGAAATTGCTGAGCTTGTCGAGCGGTTCAAACGCAACCTTGACGACTATCGCTCGGGCCGGTACAAGGAAACGCAGCTCCGGCTGGAGTTCATAGACCCATTCTTCGACGCCCTCGGCTGGGACGTTCACAACAGACGTGGGTACGCCGAGGCTTACAAGGACGTCATCCACGAAGACGCCATCAAAGTCGGGGGCGCGACGAAGGCGCCCGACTACTGCTTCCGCATCGGCGGCACGCGGAAATTCTTCGTCGAAGCGAAGAAACCCTCCGTCAGCATCAAGGACGCCGTTCACCCCGCCTATCAGCTCCGCCGGTACGCCTGGTCCGCGAAACTGCCCCTGAGCATTCTCACCGATTTCGAGGAATTCGCCGCGTACGACTGCCGCATCAAGCCGGAGAGAACGGATAAGGCTTCGGCAGCCCGCACCCTCTACGTCCCGTTCGCCGAATACCCACAGCGCTGGGACGAGATTGCCTCGATTTTCTCTCGTGAAGAGGTTCTCAAGGGTTCCTTTGACAGGTACGCGGAGTCCACGAAACGCAAGAAAGGCACGGCGGAGGTGGATTCCGCGTTCCTTCAGGAAATCGAGGTCTGGCGGGAGAGCCTTGCCCGAAACATCGCCCTGCGAAATCCGCACCTCAGCCAACGAGAATTGAACTTTGCCGTCCAGCGGACAATAGACCGCATCATTTTCCTGCGCATCTGCGAGGATCGGGGCGTCGAGCATTACGGGCAACTCCAGGCCCTTCTGAACGGAACGAACGTCTATCCTCGCCTCTGCCAGCTTTTCTATCGCGCGGACGCGCGATACAACTCCGGGCTGTTCTACTTTCGCAAAGAAAAAGAGCGGCCCGATGCCCCCGATGAGCTAACGCCAGGTCTGACGATGGACGACAAAGCGCTCAAAGACATCATCACGCGGCTCTACTATCCCGAAAGCCCGTACGAATTCTCCGTTCTTCCCGCGGACATCCTCGGGCAGGTTTACGAGCAGTTCTTAGGGAAAGTCATCCGCCTGACCGCCGGCCACCGCGCCGTCATCGAGGACAAGCCGGAAGTCCGCAAAGCGGGCGGCGTCTATTACACCCCGACCTACATTGTGGATTACATCGTCAGGAATACCGTGGGGAGGCTACTGGAGGGGTCAGGGGTCAGGGGTCAGGGGTCAGGGTGTGGGGGTTCGGGTTCAGGGAAAGGAGATGAGAATTATGGCGTTGAAGACGTATCGAGACCTCCAGGTTTGGCAAAAGGCGATGGACCTGGTCGAAGCGGTTTACACAATGACGGGGGGCTTTCCGGCCCGGGAGAAGTTCGGGCTGACCAGCCAGATCCAGAGAGCGGCGGTCTCCATTCCGGGCAACATCGCGGAGGGCTACGGCAGGATACACCGGGGGGACTATCTTCATCATCTCTCAATTGCGAAAGGATCGCTGACGGAGGTGGAGACGTATCTGACGTTGGCGGTGCGTCTGAAATTCGTGAGCAGGGAGCGTGCTCTGGAGGTCTGGAGCCTGACGGAACAAGTGGGCAAAATGCTGACGAAACTCATCGCCTCTCTCAGGCGCCCCCCAACCCTAAACCCCAACCCCTAAACCCCAAGGAGGCGTCTCGCCTCCGCATCCTCGACCCCGCCTGCGGCTCCGGCTCCTTCCTCATCGGCGCCTACCAATACCTCCTCGACTGGCACCTCAACTGGTACACGGCCCACAACCCCGAAAAATGGGCCCGAAAAAAGACCCCGCCCATTTACGAAACCCGACTTCCCTAACCCCCAAACCCTAAACCCCCCACCCCCCAGAGCCCCCCCCCCCCCCCCCCCCCCCCC
>JAUYEE010000263.1 GCA_030691545.1 bacterium
TCGTCATCAACGAAATCATGTTCAATCCCCTGCCGATGGAAGGCACAAACAGCGTCATTCTCGAATACATAGAACTGCGGAACACCTCCTCGGAGGACGCGCCGCTATTTGATACGGAGACGCCCGAAAACACCTGGCGACTCAGTGGCGGCGTGCAGTACATCTTTCCGGCAGGCGCCGTGATTCCTGCGGGTGGGTACGCGCTTGCGGTGAGTTTCGATCCCGCGACAGAAGCTGACAGAGTGACGGCGTTCCGTTCCCGCTACGGTTTGGGTACGGATGTGCAGATGTTTGGGCCGTATATGGGACGGCTCGAGAACGTCGGCGAGCGTGTGATCCTCTTGAAAGCGGGCAGTCCGAAGGAGCCGCCCGACCCGGACGCGGGCGTTGTTCCTTATGTGGCGGTGGACCAGGTGGACTATTCCAATGCGGCCCCGTGGCCAATTGGGGCCGATGGCACCGGGGAATCCTTGCAGCGCATCGTCAGCGCCGCCTACGGCAACGACCCGGTCAACTGGCAGGTAGCGCCTCCTACCCCTGCAAGTGCGAATGCGGGAAGCAGTGTCGGGGATGCTGACGGAGACGGGATGCCTGACGACTGGGAGCAGGTAATCGTGGACTTCGATCCTGCTGATGCGACTGACAGCGTCCTTGAGGTTCAGCGAAATGATGACTTCGACAAGGATGGCGCATCAAACTTCGCCGAGTACCTGGCTGGGTGCAGTCCCGTTGACAGGGATTCCGACGATGATGGCTACACGGACGGCGACGAGCTTACCAATAGCCAGAGCGACCCGTTGAGCGGCAGTAGCACCCCGCCTGACAACGACACGGACTTTGTTTCGGATGTGAACGACCCCGACGACGACAACGACGGCTACTCAGATGATGACGAGCTGACCAGCAGCCAAAGCGACCCCCTCGATGCCGACTCCACCCCGCCGGACAATGACGGAGATAAGGTTTCCGACCTGAACGATCCTGATGACGACAACGACGGCGTGCCAGACATCTCCGATGCGTTCCCAACGGACCCGACGGAATCCGTTGATACGGACGAAGATGGCATTGGCGACAATTCAGACCCCGACGACGACAACGATGGCTACTCAGATGACGACGAGTTGACCCAGAGTCAGAGCGATCCCCTGGATGCCGAGTCCACCCCTCCAGACAATGATGCGGACTACCTTTCAGACCTGAACGACCCTGACGATGACAACGACGGCGTGCCGGACATCTCCGACATATTCCCATTCGACCCGAGCGAATCGGCGGACGCGGATGGAGATGGCATCGGCGATAATGCCGACCCCGACGATGATAACGACGGATACTCAGACGTTGACGAGTTGACCGAGAATCAGAGCGATCCCCTTGATGACGCCTCGCTCCCGCCGGACAACGACGCTGACCACGTTTCAGACCTGAACGATTCGGACGATGATAACGATGGAATGCCAGACACCTGGGAGGAGGACAATGGTTTGGACTCCTTTGCCGATGATGCCGGAGAAGACAAGGACAAGGATGGTCAGTGCAATCTTGACGAGTGGGTAGCCGGCACAGACCCTGCCGACCCGCTATCTCTGCTCGCGGTTTCCGCGGTCGTTGCCGGTTCGGATTCCACGATGCTTATCCGGTGGCAGAGCGTCACCGGCAAGTTCTATTCGATTTTGAGGTCCTCGAACCTGAGTGCAGGGTTTGACCAGATTGAAGCGGCAAACCTCCCCGCCACACCGCCGGAAAACTCATACACGGTTGACACAAACGGGGCGCAAAGCTTCTTCTACCGCGTTGTGGTGGACCGCTGAGCCTTCTGGCGGCATCGGGTCCGTCGTTTGCGCCCACGATCAGTCGCCCGCTGTCCTCAGGGCCTGCTTTGCCACCTCGGGGAGTTCAACAGGCGCAAACATTGACGCCGGGTAGAGATAACCATCGGGTTCTGACTTGTCCTCGTCAACGTTGCGAAGCATGTTGCGCGCCTCGGCCTCTGCGTCTGGTATCGTACGGTAGACCCTGCCGATGACAAGGCTTGCGCGGTTGCTTTTGTTGGCGATACAAATCACAAAACCACCCATGGGGTCTTATCATCATGTGTGGGGGCCACCCTGCGCGGTCGTGGCGGACGCGCTGGATTCTTGGTCCCTTGAAATCCCGGTCGGCCGGTCACTTCTCCGCCCTTGCGGCCCCCTCGGGTCTGACGAGTTGCCTGAGGCTGAGCTCAGGGGTCCGACCTAATTGGTCGGTTCACCGGTGGCTTGTGCGCTACGGCCTGATTGACCGGCCAAGGCGGTCATTGCAGAAACAGTACAGCCCCCAGCCTCGCCAAGATTTCCTCGATGACATGATCCGGAAGCTTGCATATGAACTCCGCCTTCCTCACACGCCAGTCGAGATTCTTGACCTGGTCGGACAGAACAACCCCTTTCACCGGAAGACTTGCCGGTATCGCGACCTCAAAAGGATAACCTTTGACCTGGCTCGTTATGGGGCACAGTATCGCCAATCCGGCTTTGTTGTTGTAAGCCTTCGGAGATAGCACGACGGCTGGGCGCCGCCCCGCCTGCTCGTGTCCCGCTTGAGGATTCAGCGATACCCAGACGACATCGCCCCGCTCTGGAACGTAACTCACAGCGCTCACCACACCTCGTTCCCAACGGGATAGCCTCCATCCACCTCTCCGTGGATATTCTCCGGCGTGATCCCTTTTAGAAGCTCTCTCAGGGTAAACGAAGCTGCCCCCGCTCGAGAGATGACCAACTTGCCATCTTGCAGCATCATTTCCACTGGACTTTCGTTCTGTAGTCCGACTTCCTCGGCGAACGGCCCGGGGATGCGGACCGCGAGGCTATCACCCCACATTTGGACCTTTGTTTTCATTTTATGACCTCCAGTTGCGTACCTACAAAGAAGATACAACGCGATCGCCTGCCCGTCAAGAACCCAAACTGTAGAGGCGAATCGGCTTGGGGCGCGTGACCGCAGGACGACACGGCTCTCCCAAAAAGAACCCTTCGGAGGCTTGAAAAGACGGGGCAAGACTGGCGGGGAAAGTCCACCCCGAAAAGCCCCCGAAGGGTCCTGAAACGATCTCATGAGGCTGCCATCGCTCCCCGTTCCCCGACCCGAGGTCAGGGGTCAGGCTCGTGTAATGCTGATACTGGTCTCATTCCCGGCATTCCCGCAATTCGGCGACGGGGGCGGAACCCTTACTGAGCGTCACGTCACCCCACACACCGAGGTTTTCGCCTTTGATGATGACCACGCCCTCCAGCCCGGCAGTTTTCTGGGCGAACTCAATGCCCTTCGAGATGTCCCTCTCGTCCTTGATCAGATTTCCGATGGCAGTCGCCGCAGCGTCGGCAAGAGCTGTCGAACGAGAGAGAACCGTAACTGCATCAGCGCTGCCGAAGCTCAGAGAATGCCCAACTGTCCCGGAAGAAGTGCAGACGCCCAGAGGGGTCTTCTCCGGGGGAACCTCGATAGCGATCCTGTGGGAAAGAGGGGAGTCGCCCGCGTAAATCGCAATTCTCCGCTGCGTCCGGGTGGACAGAAAGATGTCGCCGCCATTTTCGACAATCACCTCCGGCGAAAAGCGAAGCAATTCCCGTCCCACCGCCTCGGCGATGGCTCCGGCGACAGCCGCCATAGGCCCGACTCCCACCTTCGCGGCGGCTTCCGCCATCTCGCGCACGATTGGGGGAGAGTCCGGCGGAACGTGCAGGGGCTTCAGAGAGGTCTTGAATTCGGGTCGCCGGGCGATGTAGTCTTCCAGCAAGGCCCTGCACCTCCGCACGCACTTCTCCGCTTCTTCAGTGAGGTTCTGCCACGCCCGGATGTACAGGTCGGTCTCTCGGACTTCGACCGTGAACGGTACGAGGTCTTGTCCTTTGACGAGATTCCGGTACGTCCGCGGCTCGTACACTAAAAGTGAGTCTCCATGGCTCGGGTCGGGCATGCTTTGATGCACAACTCGCACCCGATGCATTTGTTGTCGTAAAACAGGACCTTTCGGGTAAGAGGCTCGAGGACCAGGGCGTCAGTCGGGCAAACGACCACGCAAGCCCCACAGTGCGTGCACCGCGCGATGTTGCGAATGATGTCCTGGCTGAGCGGTTGGACGGAGACGCCCAGGCTCTTCAGGTAGCCAACCCCTTCGTCGTATGCCCCATCCTCTCCCCTCAACTCCAGAACGAGCAGCCCCTCCTCCCGCGGCGTGACGTACGCCTTCAGGATGTTGAACTCCAGGTCAAATTTCTTCACTAAGTTGCACACAATCGGCTGGTCCAGAAGCCGATGTGGGAACCTCAGAACAATTCGTTTTGAAACCACAGTATCCTCCCGTGGCCAGGCAGGCCCCGCCTTGAGTCCGAGGACGATTTGCAGTCTTACACTTCGGATTTCGGTCTAACGGCGCGGCCGTCAAGTGCGCAAGCGGCGATCCGAAATCCGAAATGAATGGAGTGGTCCGGTGACACTCTCCATCCGGTCCGGAAAAAGAGCGCGCAGAGGCGCGGCAGAAGCTGCAACGCGCCTCCGCATCGTTTTCTATTCTCTCATTCCAATGGGCGCTCGTTCAAGGGCTTAAATGCGTAGCCCGAATCCGGCCCCGGCAGATACGCCACCGGCTCCGTCAGGAGAAATTCGCCTTTTTTGATCCAGTCCTTCAGCGTCTCGGCAATCTCAACAGCCTTCGGGTAACCCGACAGCGACGCCGTCGGGACCCGTCTTCCGCTCACTTCGATCTCCCCGGATTTCAACTTGGCGTAGCTGACTTGTCCGAGAGTGCCGGGCTCCCTCTGCGGATACGTCTTGCTGTAATCCACGATGGGCGCAAGGATGTCCGTGTCCTTCACCGCCGTGTAACGGCAGATTTCCTCGTTGAGGATGGGAATCGGAATCCCCACGCCCACTGTCAGAGTGACGCCGTATCCCTGAAACGAGGTGCCCATGAGCCAATCCGGCTTCATTTGCTTCAGGTCGCCGATGAGCGCGAGCGTCCCGGCGCCTCCTTTGGGGACGCCGTTTTCCCCTCGCGGGACCCCCGGGTTGTGCTGCGTTCCCGTCCAGGCGACGTACCCGACCCCGCCGCCAAGATAAATCCTCGTCCCAATGCCGGTCGTCTTGTACAGCGGGTCGTTCAGTAGCGGTGAAAGCTGCCCGGCGCTGCAATAGTTCGCATTGCCGAGGTTGGGCTTTAGAACGCCCATGTACGTGTAGATGACCTTGTCCGAGAGGTTCACCGCACAGTTATAATTCTGGTACACGTTTCGCGGGTTGAACAGCACCGCCTCGTTGAGGTCCCTGATGTTTATCCAGGTCTCCAACTTCCGGCGGGGGTAACAATCTGTCCCGTAAGTGGTAACGACCAGTTTGATGTCCTTGCCCGCGACGAGCTCCTCGATGACATGCCCTCCGCCGTACTTGAACTCGCCCGGATAGACCTTGTTTCGGGGGTCATCCTCCGGCAGTGCCGTCGCACCCAGAAGAACATCCACTGCCGCGTAGCCCGCGTACGCAGCCACATCGTTGAGAAAGACCGTTCCGCCGCCGAGCTTGGTCCGCGGCTTCGAGTGGCCGATATTGAAGTAGATGCCGGAAGAGCACATCGGGCCGAACGTTCCCGTGGTCACCACATCCACTTCCCTGGCAGCTTGCGTGACACCCTTTTCCTCGACAATGTCAATGATTTCTTCCGCGGTGACTACAACCGCTTTGCCGGACCGAATCTTCTCGTTGATTTCCTTGATTGTCTTAGCCAATAGTGTATCCTCCACGATCTCAGTTGTTCGCAAACGTTATTTCTTCTCAACCGAGGTCGGGTTAGGCATTAGCCATAACATTGCGACCACCTCCTCAGCACGATAAGCTGGATGCCGCCCTCTCTCGGGGAAGAATCCCTCGTAGGGCGGCAATCCGGCGATGTTGTCCAAAAGAACCTGGGAAATGAAACTTTCACCCGCGATAATAACAACCGTTTGGGGAAGTTGTCAATACCTTAGTTTATTTATCAACAAGTTTTCTTCGCCAGAGAAACAACGCGACGCCTTTCCGCGCGCCCACCCGATCCTCACGTGTTGACTCTGGGCGACGGCTTCCGCCACCGCATTCACACGAGTTTGACAACCCTATTTCGGGCCGGTTCGGTTCCTGAAATTCTCACTCGCCGGCGATTTCATTCATTTTCTCGAGAACCCTTTTCCACTTCTCAATCTTTGCGGCGACCTCGGAGGGGCTGATTTCTCCTTCCTCGGTGATCAAGGATGCGACGAGCCTCGCGGGGGTGATGTCGAAGTAAACGTTCCGAGCTGGCATCGTTTTGGGGTCGGCGACCACTTCGTCCGGGCTCTTTTCCTCCAGTTGAGGAGCGCCGCCCTCTATTCTGAACTTCCCGGTGTCGCACACGACGTGAAAGGGGACGCCCCTGTCGTTCGCCGCGAGAGCGATGAGGTACGTTCCCATTTTGTTAACCACCGACCCATCGGGCAAAACAGCATCTGCTCCGGCCAGCACAAGGTCCGTTTCCACGATGAAACCTCCTGCCTGTGCGTCCGTCAACAAGGTCACGTCAATACCAGCGTCGCGGAGCGCGGTAGCGGTCTTCCTCCCCTCGAAAAGGGGCCTCGATTCGGTTACATAGACACGAAGATTTTTGTGCTTGCACGCTCGCAGGGCGAGAAGGCAAGTCTCGCTGTAAGAGTGAGTGAGGACCCTCGCCCCCTGGCCGGGCAGGCGTTCCGGAACGAGTTGACATGCTTGTTCCGCCGCTCGTTCCACATTCTCGAGTGAGACCGCGAGGAGGCGTTCGACTATCCGGTGGATTGCCTGCCGAAGAGAGTCCACGCTGGCGGTTCTCTCAGCCTTCTCCGAGATCGCGTCGAGCGCCCGCACGACGGCGTTGGCAATCGGCGACGACATGGAGGGTCTCAGCGAGATCAACCGGCAGCCCAGCCTCACTGCTTCTTTCACAAATGCTTGAGCTTCCACAGCCCGGCTTTCGTCTGCGGCGAGCGCCATGACTTGGAGGGCTTCCCTCGCCAGGAACGCCGCTCCGTGCTCCTGGTCCCGCGAAATCTGCTCAAGTTTTTGCTCGACAAGTTCTGACATCTTGCTCCCAATCAAATGTCGCCTGGCGGGCGAGGGGCAGACTGAAGGGCCCGACCGGCTTTCATGCCTCCCCGGCCAAGGCCTCTCCGCCATTGTTTGGAGAACGTGCACCACGCGTTATGGAGACCGGGCTGAAGTTGGAACAATGGCAATTATCGGAAGTCCGTCCGGTGGGACTCACGCAATGCTCCTACAAGCAAGAACCTTACGCACACACGCACCCTACGTCCGCGCCGCTTGTCAAGCGTGGGATTCTCTCAGAATCTCCCCCACCTTGTCGTAGATGTCGTCAATCTCCTCGGGAGTCTCGAAGCCGATGACGAGGGAGTCCACGCAGCCAAGCTCCACTGCAAATCTTAACGAATCTTCGCGTCCCGCAATGATGTACCCTTCGCCGAGGATTTTCATTCCTGCGATTCCCTTGCCTGCGGCATGGGCTTCCTTCAGCACGGGAACGACGACCTCCGGCGGGCCGTCCATCCGCTCGCCTCTCGGGTTGATTCTCGCCAAGATGCAGTCAACCCAGGGCGTTTTCGCGGCGGTTTCGAGGGCGCAAAGCGTATGGTTCGAGACGCCGTGCGCGCGGATGATTTTCTTCTGTTTTGCCTCCGCGAGGTAATCGAGCCACTTCCGCAATCGCTTCGGCCAATCGCCATCCATCATGGCCTGGAGCAGCACGATGTCGAGGTAGTCAGTGTCCAGTTCCTGGCGAAACCGGTCGAGCTCGCCGCGAATCTCCTCATCCTGGTTCAGATTCAGCCAGATTTTGGTGCAGATGACGATTTTGTCGCGGGGGATGCCAGCATCTTTCATTGCCCGGGCAAAGAACGAATGCGAGCCGTACATGTCGGCAAGGTCGAAGAAATTGATCGCGCGTTCGTAAGCGTGACGAACAAGCTCGCTGAATTTCTCCTGTCCGAGTCGAGTTTGGCGAGAGCGTTTGCTGAAGCCGACGGTCCCTGTTCCGAGAGCCAAGCGCGAGACTTTGATGCCCGTTTTGCCAAGAGGGACGAGGTCCGCGGGCGATGGGGCTTTCGTCGCTTCCCCGAAAGCACGGGAGAGGCTGGCGGCGCCCAGGTAAACACCGGTCGCCAGGGTGGTCGTCCGAATGAACTTCCTGCGGCTGATTGTTCTCACGAGAACCTCCTGCTCGCGTTTGTGCGCCGTCCACGTGATAACGTACGCCGTCCTGTTCGCGCAGTCAAGGTTCAGTCGCAACGTGCGTCTTTCCACGTATGCCTGAACCTTGAAGGCGCGTGAAACGTTCCTTTGAAAGAACACCTGTTCGCTCTGACACGTCGGGGGAAGGTCTTGACCTCCGCTGTCCCGCGCGATAAGAAGGAACGCTATTGGCACTGAATCCACAACCTGCACGACCTCAGAACTGGAGACTTTCGATGAGAACGAGCGTAATTCTCTTGCTGGCAATGTTAACCGTACTCGCGTTTTTGCCCCGATGCTGTGCCGAAGGAGGAAAGGCTAAGTCGCCCGATCCCCTTGAGCCGCTCCTTCTTTCATACATTCAGGGGCGGCTGGAGCAAGCACAACTGAACCACGAGCGCCTGACCAAGCGGGAGGAGGCGGGCGTGGCGACTCTTCCTCAAATCTTAGCGGCGGAGGATGAGATTGACCGCTGGCAGCTTCACCTTCGCCTCCTGACCGAAGGCGGACTGATTGCCGAGCACCCAGTCCTGACGGAATTGCGCAG
This sequence comes from bacterium, assembly GCA_030691545.1. Classification (GTDB taxonomy): domain Bacteria; phylum Auribacterota; class JABMQX01; order JABMQX01; family JABMQX01; genus JAUYEE01. The sequence continues at coordinate 8,819 of JAUYEE010000263.1, forward strand.
AGAATTCCATGTCCCTGAGCTGGAAGTGGCCGTGAGCCGGAGCAAGCGCGATGCCGCGGCCAAAATGGCTGGGGAATACCTGCAAAAGAAACTCGCTCGGGCGGAGCGTCTTTTAGGAAGTGCCAGGACTCTTCTTGAAGTGAGGCGGGCGACTGAGGCGGACTTGCTCGCGGCGAAAAACGCGGTGGATGGGGTCAAGTTGCTTCTGGAGGCCGAGAAATACAATCTGCGTGATGCGAGGGAATAACGTGCGTTCTTTCCTGATAGGCCACTGGCGGTAACCCCTCCACCCGATCCGCCACAAGGGTTCCAATTCTGCCGTGTTCCTCTTTTTGATGGAGGCGGGACTCCGCGTGAGGTTCTGCGCACATCAATTTCCCAACACGCGGCTTACGACTGGCTTCAATTCGACCGAAAGGTGCACGTTTCCTTCCGCAATGGTGAGGCGCGAGAAAAATGCTTTCCTTGGATGAAAATCTTCGAACCTGGGAACCGCTGGAGGGTCAGGTGCGTTACCAAAATTGAACAGACATAATTGAGTGTTTCAACGCCCAAGACCCAGCAGGCATAGGCGGAGGATTCGCTCTTCCCCACTCAGGAAAAACCCCCCTTCCTCGGAGCAGTCCTCCGCCAGGCCACGCAATTCGTAGCTGATCCATCGCCCTGGCAACGGGGCGATTTCTTTGTCGCTGGTCTTTTGCGCGCGGGCCTCCATTCGTTGGGCTTGGCTTGTCTATTGCGGAAGAGGAATCGGATTTCCGCAGAAGAGACTTCGGGGAATTGTGAAGCGGTCAATCGCTTGACAGCACCGTCGTGCGAATCTCGATGTGCGGGGGGTCTTCGAGATGTTTCTCTACCGCGCAAAGATGGGCCGCTTTGACCACCGCCTGCTTGTACTTCTCTGGGAAACTCGGCGGCAGTTGAATCTCGATTTCGATCTTTCGGATCATTTTCTTCTCGGCATCTCTTTCCATTCGTTGAACGAGCTTCATGTTCTCGGTTGGAATAGCCCGCTCCTGGCAGAAGGAGAGGACATAAATGCCTGCGCACGTGCCAATGGATGCGAGGAACAGGTCGAACGGCGCCGGCGCCGATCCTTCACCGCCGCCGAATTTAGACTGATCCGTTTTGATCGTGAGTCCCCTGTAAACAGCATCCACCCTCTTCCCGCCCGGGAAAACGATTTCCATATCCATTTCTATTTGTCCCTGTTCGTTTTTGACGAAAACACCCGGGATCGGTTTCTACCAAGGGAGACCCCAGGGGCTCATCTTTTTTCACCAGGGAGCCGAAGATCAAAGTACCTTCGCTTCCCTACTCTTATCACGGAAGGCGCCGAATCGCTGGCGGGCGAGAGAAGCTCCTCCATCGTCAGGACCACATATTCCTCGCCTTTGAGAATTTGAATGCCTTTTTGCTGGACGAGGCGGCGAAGCTGGCTTTTTGTCTCACCAGCTTCCCTGGATAGCACATCAATGAGAGCTTCTTCCGGCTGAACTCCCACCATGACGGCGCTGTCAGGGACGAGCACCGCTTTTTTTCCGAACTTCTCGTTGAAGTCTGCGTTCGCTTTCTCGATGACCTCGCGACTGTAATGATTGAACGTGCCGACGACCACCCTCGCGAGAAGCTGCTTTGCGTCCTTCGGATGAACCTTTCCCGCTTCGACTGCCCCCTTCAGCTCCTTCAGCTCCTCCGGCGTGATTTCCGTCAGCTCCCGATACCACACCCACATCACCTCGTCCGGGATTGACATGACTTTTCCAAACATGTCCTCCGGTGCGACAGTTATCGGGATATAATTCCCGTAGCTCTTGCTCATCTTCAAGAGCCGACCTTCTTCGTCCCGCACCCCCGTCGTCCCCGCAAGAAGATTGTACGTGATGATGATTTCGGGTCTCTGCCCGGCGTTGGACATCATCTTGCGGCACATGTGCATGTTGAGATACTGATCAAGCCCGCCTATCTCGATGTCCGGAACGAGCACCACCGAATCGTATCCCATGAACAATGCGTACTCCAACTCCGCCATCGAAATCCCGTAACCCTTTTCTAACCGCGTCCGAATATCCTCCCGCTGGAGAAGCTCGCTCGCCGAGATTTGTTTCAGAATTCCCGCCCACTGCCTCATGCTTATCTTGTTCATCCACTCGCTGTTGTAATGCCGCTCGATATCCGCCGCACGCAGGTCAATGATTCGCGCCGCCTGCTCGTCGTATGTGGACATGTTCTGGCGCATTTCTTCTTCCGTCAAAGCGGGTCTCGCGTCCATGCGTCCGCTCGGGTCTCCGATCATTCCGGTAAAGTCCCCGATCACAAGCTGAATCTTGTGCCCCATCCGCTGAAAGAGACGGAGATTGATGAGAGTCACCGCATGCCCGATGTGAATGTCCGGTCCCGTCGGGTCAATCCCCAACTTCACCTTCAGCGGGATGCCCGTCTTCTTCGAGTTGCGCAGCCTCTCGAGCAAATCCTCCGGCGTAACAACCGATTCCGGATGCTCCGCCACCTTCGCCATAATCCGCTCGTACTGGCCCTCCGCCGTCAGATGGCGCAAATCCGCCTCCGGCTCGAGCAGTCTTTCCTCAAGTGCTTTCAAATCAGAAGCCGCCTCTCTCACTGATCTTCCTTTATGTCTCGCCACGCTGAGCTCGATGTGCTCAGCAGTCTCTGTATTTGGCGCGCGCTCTACGTCCTCCGCCCCGAAAACAAGGCGTGCCTTGTGCGTACTTCAATCCCTGCGCCTCTGCGCCTTTGCGTTAAAGAAAAAGAACTCCAAAACGCAAAGACGCCAAGACGCCGAGGAAGTTTTCTTGGTCTCCGGGTCAACGAAGTCTATGAAAGACTGCGGTGACTCTCCGCCTTAACACCGCTCAACCCGCCCGCAGACACGCCGAGCATCCTATTTCCCCCGCCCCCAAATGTCAAGACACGCATGGCCTCCCACTCCGAAATCTGTGAAAGAAATGCTTGACACGCGGGGGGGGGGGGGGTAGGTTGACGGTAAGTGGCAATGTGCAAAGGAGTGCGCGTGGGCGCAACTGTTACCGCATCGGGAAAGGAGGTAACCATGAGAACCGAAAGAACCCCGGCGAGCACCCTCGCAGTCTTCGTAGTCCTGGTTCTGTGCACTCTCACTGCGTTGTCGCCAGCAGGCTGCACGATCATCACAGTCCCGGACGACCACCCCACGATTCAAGGGGCAATTGACGCGTCGTTGTCCGGCGACACAATCCACATCCGATTGGGGGTCTACGCGGTATCGCAAACAATCCAGCTTCCGCAAGGGAGATCGCTTGAGGGGGAGGGCCCATGCAACACGATTATCGAGGCCGTGTACCCCCTGAACCTTCCACCTCCCCCCGACAACGACCCCATAATCCGGGCGCGCAGCCATACCTCCATCAGGTACCTGCGCATCCAGAAGGGCGGGGGTGCCGCCATACACGCGAGGGACGCGACGAACGTGACAGTGTTTCGGAATGTTATCGTAGGATGTGATTCCGGTGTCTACCTCGACAATTACGGCCCCGGAGGGGAGGCGTCAGTCCTGAACAACACCGTGGTGTCCTGTCGAGTCGGGATAGCAGACAACGACTGGGGCACGATCCACATGTACAACAACATTGTAGTGGATTGTTATTACGGCATCTACCGCTACAACGTTAATACCTGGTTTTGGCAATACAACGATGTGTGCGGCAACGTGTACGACTGGTACCGCAGATATCAGGGCCCGTTCCCTGCCCCGCCCGGAAACCTATGTGCCGATCCTCTGTTCAGGAATGGGGCAGCGGGTGACTACAGGCCGACAGCATCGTCGCCCTGCATCAACGCTGGCCACCCGGACCCCTCGTACAACGATCCGGACGGCTCGCGAAATGACATCGGTGCCCTTCCTTACGGCGCCTGTAACGATCCCCCGGTGGCGGATGCGGGTGACAACATCCTAATCGTGAGCGCGGAGCAGGGTCTAACAATCATCAATGGGGGCGCGTCCGACCCAGACGGTGACACCCTGGAGTTTCGCTGGCGTGAGAGTGAAGAGGTTCTCCTCGATTGGAGTCTGGTGGGCCCTGCAGGCGAGGCCCACCTCGACCTTGCGCCGCTGCCCTATTTCTCAGTCGGGAACCACACACTGACCCTCGAAGTGCGCGAGACAGGAGAAGGCGGGCTCTCGGCTTCCGACCAAACTGTGCTGACCATTCAAAACTCACCGCCGGACGCTCAACCGGCGCCGAGCTACCAGGTCGTGGAAATCGGGATTGACCCCATCATCGTCGTTGCGGATGTATCCGATTTCGACGGCGACACGTTGACATACGAATGGCTGAAAGGCGCGGAAGTCCTCGACTCTGGGAGCGTTGAGACCGTGATCGGTGGAGATACCTTTCCCCTGCCCGATCTAAATGTGCCGGCTGGTGAACCTCGGTTTCCCGTGGGCGTGCATCAGATCGAGCTGCGAGTCAACGATGGTGTGAATGAGCCAGTCAGTGCTTTCGTCTCCGTGGAGGTCACTGATACAACGGCGCCGAGTCTAAGTCCGGTCCCAAGCGTCACAATCCTCTGGCCACCGAACCATCAGCTCGTGCCCGTGACGATTTGGGCGAACGCATTCGACAATGGTGGCGGCACAATCCATCTGGACGTCGAGGTAGCAAGCAGTGAGCCGCCCGATACGGATGGCGACGGTAATACGATTCCCGACTGGTACATTGATTCCGTTGACGATGAAACAGGCGTCATTCAGCTTCGCCTCCGCTCTGAGCGTTCGGGGAAGGGAGACGGTCGGATTTACACTATCTCCATCAGAGCAACGGACGAGATCGGAAACGAGTCTGTCGCCATAGTCGAGATCCTTGCTCCCCACGATAAGCGGAAGAAATAGTGTCGGCCTTTGCCGTCACCGCGAAGCTCATCGAGTGCTGAAGCAGCGCTTCAGTCCCGCGTTCAGCGGGAGAGCTGCGCTCCCGCACTCCGAGTCGAAACGCTCTGTAACGTGTTGCGACTGTTACAGAGGGCTTCCAGCCGCGGGGGTCCTCATAACCCAACCGAGGAGCGAGCCTGCTCACAGGGTTCAGTTTCCGCGTTGTTCTTGTTTCGCGACTCTGCTATGCTGTCAGATGCGCGACGGCGATGGTTCACAATGACAGGAGAACAGAGTGGCAGCGATTAGCACAAAACAGAGGGTTCTCGACGTATTGAAGGGATTGCCCGAGGATGCGGCTCTTGAGGACGTGATAGAGCGTCTTTGCTTCGTGGCGAAGGTCGAGCGCGGGCTGGCAGAAGCTGACAAGGGACAGACCATTCCCCATGCGGACGTGAAGCAGGGACTCAGCCGTGGCTGAGGTCGTTTGGACTCGCCAGGCGGTGGAAGACCTCGAAGAGATTCGACGCTTCATCGCGAGGGACTCGGAACACTATGCGGCCTTGGTTTACCGGCGGTTGGTGGAATCCGCCGATCGCCTCGAACTCTTTCCCCTTTCGGGCCGTGTTGTTCCGGAATTCGGCCGGGAATCAATTCGGGAGGTTATATGGGGCAACTATCGGATCGTCTATCGGGTGAGGGGGACCCTGGTCGAGGTGCTCACCGTCTTTCATGGATCTCGCCTGCTCCGGGAGCTTCCCGATGATTGATGAGCCCTCGTTCATGGCATCCAAGCAATTCCCCGGCCTACCGGTCCTGGGTGCCGCTATGTTTTCGACCGCGCCAGCGTCTCGGCAATGGTGCGACGCAGCTCGGTGAGGTCGAAGGGCTTTTCGAGCCAGCGCTTGGGCGGGTTGTGGAGGAAGGCGAGGGTTTCGGGGGTGGCGACGTCGCCGGTGATGAAGATGACGCGGTCGGCGAGGTGCGGCTTGTTTGCTTCAATCCAGTGGTATAATTCCTGTCCGGTTACCTCTGGCATTTTGATGTCGCAAAGGATCAAATCGTAATCGCTCTCTTTCAATTTCCTGAGGGCGGCGCGTCCGTCGCGCGATATGTCCACCGAATGACCCTCCGAGCGCAGGTAGTAGTCGAGCAAATCAACCACGACCCTCTCGTCGTCCACCACAAGGATTCTCTTTTCGCCCACCGCCACGGCGGTCTCTTCCGGCGGGGTCTCGATCGCTGCCGGGGCGGTTTGGCTTTCGGCGTCGCTCGCTTCCGCTGGCAGGGGGAACTCGACCAAGAAGGCAAGGCCCTCCGCACTCGTCTGTTCGGCGTGGAGTCGCCAGCCGTGGCGTTCAATGACGCGTCCGCAAGGGGCAAACTTCAGCTTCGTGAGAAGGTCTTCGTCGTCTCCCGATGGCGCGTCGAAGAGTGTGTTGAGTTCTTCAGGGGGCACGGCAGCCGGTGTCATGCGGATGCTCAGGCGGCCCGACTGGCCAACGCGTTCGGTTTGAATCGTCAGCCTTTGGTCGCGCTGGACATCGCGCAACATCTGGCAGGAGTTTTCCAGCAACCCTGTTAGAGCCCAGCGCAACTGTGTTGCGTCGGCTTCAATCACCGGCAGACTCGCATCCAGACGAAGGGCGACTCCAATCCCATCCCGCGGCAGCGCCTGGGCCTTTTCGTCAACGACGCTCGTCACAAGGTCGTTGAGGTTGACTGGTTCTTGGGACATCGCCTGCGGCTCGGCAAGGACAGCGAGTCCCTCGAGCGCCGCACGACACGCCCGCATCTTCTCGTAGGTTGTCTCAAGGGATTCCTTGACGCTGTCCGGTGGCTTTTGATGAAGCAGCGACTGGAGTTGTTCTGTTGCCTGCACCAGAGGCTGCTTTAACGCGGAAAGAACGCTCGATGTCATTGCAGAAACGGGGGAAGTCTCCGGTTTTTCCTCGGTCGCCGGTCGCACCGACTGCGATAAGTCAGTCAAGCATATCGTGACGCTGCCGCTGTCGTGCACCCCCCCGATGGACACCCTCACCCTCTTCTCCTCGCCGGTTTTCGTCAGGAGGACAGCTTCCGTTTCTCGAACGACTGCCGAATCATCGGGGGGGCCCAGTGTTGCCCCCAACGTCTCCTTCCGCTCCATTTCGGGCAGCAGGTCGAACAAAGCGATTCTCCCCTGCAGTTCTTCCTTAGTGAAACCGCTCAGTTCCTCAAATGCCCGGTTGACGGCGGTGAGAGTCTGCCTCTTATCGAGAGTGGCGATGGCGATAGGCGCGTGGTCGAGGAGTGCGCGATATTGCTCGGCGACTGCTCTTGATTCTTCGGCTTTGACAGCATTCTGAATCGCCACGGACCCGTGTCTGCCCAGCGCATCGAGCAGTTCGGCGTCGTCTTCGGAGAAGTCGCCATCCTCCATCCTGTCCGCGACGATGAGCAGGCCGATATTTCCCATCTCTTCGTCGAGGAGGCGCCGGGCGAGGAGCCCGCGCATCCGGTGGACGTTTTTGCCAGCGAGTTCCGAAGGGGCGGACTCGACCGGAGAAATCAGGCGGTGCGCTCTCTCCGCAATCGCGGCAATCTCCGGCTCGCGGAGTCGTGAAGCCGCTGCCTCCCGTCCCTTTTCCGCCTGGCGCGCGACTGAGACTGCTTGCTCGGAACGCTCGTCCCGCGAGAACGCGGCGATCGCGGTTTTGGCCGCGAGGAGTTCGCGGGCGCCGTCTGATAAAGCCTGGAGGGTGTCCCTCAGCGTCCCGCGCGAGGCGATTCGCTCAATGTGCCCGGTAAGTTCCGTGTGGCGGGTGAGGCGCCGGAGGGTGAGGGCCTGCCGGTGGGAGTTCTCGATGGCGCCGGCGACGCGATCGGCGAGTCCCCGGAGCTGCTCGATTTCCAACGCAGAAAAGCTCCGCGGCGACTCGTAGTTCAGCCAGAGCGTCCCGAGCGGCTGCTCGCCCACTCGCAGAGGCAGACAGATGCAGCTCGCAAAACCCGCTTCCAGAACGTCGTCCCCCATGGCTTCTCGAATCTCCGCTGGCGTCGAGATAGCGACCGACTCTCTGCTTTCCAGGCATCTGGCGGAGACGGCATCCGTCCGCGCAGCAGCGAGCACGGCTTTCCTGCTATAGCCGAAGGAAGCTCGGCGGACAACGCGCCCTTCCGCGTCCACGAGCACAACCATCGAGGAGAGAGATAGGGTCGCCTCACATGCGGCCTGAGCGAGTTCCTCGAGGCTTCCGTTCGGGCTGACCGTCCGGTCAGGTTCCTGAGGCAACCGGCTCAGCCGCCGCGCCGCAACGAGAGCATCTTCTATTTCTCTCTGAGTGCGCGCTTTCTCGAGTGCCCCGCCGAGCAGCGAACCCGCGGTCCGCAGTCTGTCCAGGGCGAATCTCGAAAAGGATCGCCTTCGCCGGCCCAAGAGCATGAGGACGCCGAGGATTCGGTCACTCGAGCAGATCGGCAATCCCACAAAACTCCGAAAACCGAGGTTCAGCCACTTCTCCGCGTTCGCAGAGGGAAACGAATCGAGCTTACCCGCCGCGACCTCGCCCCTGGCGTAAACGTTCCCGATCAATCCTTCTCCCGTCGCTATCGAGGCAAGTTCACCGGCGACTTCTGAGGCGAATCCCTCCTGGCACGCCAGGCTGAGGTATTCATCACCTTCGTTTTTCAGGTAAACGGCGCCCGCGTCCATCCCCGCAGATTGAACGATTTGATGGAGTGCCCGCGTCAGAATCTCGTCGGGATCGGAGCATTCAAGGATGGCTGAAGCGAATGCGTTCCGCGCACAGTCAGGCTGGCTGACGTGGCCGCGCGAATTGTGGAGAGCCGATTCAAGCACCTTACGCAGCGACACACTGAACCGATGTAGAGGACTGATTTTTCCTTCGTATCCGACGTTTCGCTTTTTGTCCGAACGCACAACCATGTAGGTCCCCCCCCCAGACACCCGGCGCTCACACCGAACGGACCTTGTCCCGGGATCACGCCGCTCCCGCTGCGGCGAGGGCTTTGCTCGCGGCGTCGCGGATGTATTGCTCGGCAGGGTCGGTTCGTGTATCGCGCAGATGGACGTAAATGCGGCTCGCCTCGCCTTTGTTTCCGGCTGCCCGGAGCCTCTCCGCGAGCAAAAGGCAAGCCTGCGTGGCTTTGACCCTTTCCCATCCGCTTGCTTTATCCGCTGCGGTCAGGAGAAGGCTGACGCAACGAGCGTCGCCGGCCTTTGCCATTCCGGCGGCAGCAGCCAGGCGCACCTCGCGGTCAGGATCGTTCAGTGCCTGGGCCAGAACGTTGAGCGACCGTGGGTCGGCCAGCGCCGCCAGGCTGTGGATGATCACGAGCCGGCACCGACCCTGGGCTCTCGGCAAGGCCGCTACGAGTTGTTCGACGGCGCCATCGCGGATAGCCACGAGCGCCATGCCGGCCGGGTCGCAGAGTTGCTCTTCGGTCAGCAGCTTGGCGAGCGCCGTAACCGCCTCTTTTCCACCGGCCCATTGGAGCTCCTGACAGAGATACGCCTTATTGTAAGTTGACAGACCGCTGGTTAGATTCGCGGCCAGCGTTTCGCAGAGTGCTCTGCGCGCTCCCTCGTCGCCGACGATCAAGGCGCGGTTCAGGACACAGTGCAGGGCGTAATGCGGTTTCACGTTCTCGGGACTGCCCGGCTCACCGAGCATTTCGATGAGTCCTTGCACGCTCGCTCGCCCCCCCCGGAAAATCTCCGCGACAGCTTTTTCGATTTTGTCTTTGTCAATGTTCTTGGTGGGCATTCCACGATCGTCCGGGTCGGGCATCTGGTCAACCAGGGCTTTAAGTTTATCTGACACTGCCATGTTCGTATTCCTTTCGCGTTCTGGCCGTCGTTCGGTTTACAGTCGCCACGGAGCCCGCATCGGCTGATAGATTAGCCGGTTCGCCTCCTCATCGCCGATGATTACCTCCTTGACCGGGTCATATTTGAGCTTGCGTCCGGTCCGGATGGCGATGTTGGCGAGGTGGAAGAGCGTGGCCGTGCGGTGAGCCGCCTCGGCGTGCCCGCCGGACTGCTTGCGCGTCTTCACGGCCTCGCCGAAACCGAGGAGCGGCTCGGGATCGGGCATCTGCCGGAGTTTCTCGCGGTCCTGCGGGCTAAGGTCGTCGTCGCTCACCCCCCCCTCCTTCTTCCGGTTGTAGGGCTCGCCCCATTCCCCGCTATCAATCACGAGGGTCAGCCCGTCCGCATACTGCAGTTCGACCCACCCCCACATGCTGCAGGCTTCCGGGTGCGCCGGCGGGGCGTAAGCTTCGACCTCCACGGGGCTGGTGTAGTCTTTGGCATACTCATAGTTGAAACCGTCCAGGTGGTGCTGGGACATATCCGCCAGTCCCCCGCCTTCATAATCCCAGTAACCGCGGTGGGTTCCACCAAAGCGATGGTCTTGATAGGGGCGCAAGGGGGCCGGGCCGCAATACATGTCCCAGTCGAGCCACCGGGGCACCGGTTTAACCTCGTACTGGACCTTGCCGCTCCACTCTGCGACCTTCACGTCGCCCCGTCTCATAACGACCGCTGGGCACTTCTTCAACAGCCCGCTGGCCATGAGCTTGTGGGTCCTGCGATTCGCCCCGTACCGGCCGTAGGTTCCAATCTGGAAGATGCGGCCGTATCGCTTCTCGGCTTCAGCGACCGCACGGCCTTCCGCGATGAAACGGGTCATCGGCTTCTCGCAAACGACATCCTTGCCAGCCTCCATGGCAGCGATAGAGATCAACGCGTGCCAGCCCGGGTGGGTGCCGATAGCTACGATGTCAATGTCCTTTCGCTCCAGAACGAGGCGGTAGTCCGTGTAGATAGTCTTGTTATCCGCCCTGTCCGCGAACCGCACATCGCACCTCGCAAGCAACTCCACATCAAGGTTGTGGTGACCTTTCAGGTCAGCGAACGTGCCGGGTCCGCGCCCGCCGCTGCCGATCAATGCCCCGCCGAACGTGTCGCTCGGTGGCGTGTTTCCCTCGCCGCCGAGGACGTGCCGCGGCACGACGCTGAATACGGCCGCCGCGCCGAGCGACCCTTTAAAGAACTGACGACGTGTGAGTCCCTTCCGTTGTTGCATCATGCAACCTCCTCTGGTTACAGAATTGTTGATGCCGTTCTACCCCGGACAGCGAGGCAGAGGCGATTTATGAACATGCGTTTCGCCATGGACTGCCGTTGTTTCACGAGCGTTGCGTTCGCTCTGCGTGGCCTATTGACGGAGTATAGCAGAAAACATCCCCTGCAACAAAATTCGATGACCGGGCAGGAGCGGCACCGCCGAGCTGAGCAGACCCGCGCGGCGCATTCTGAATAAACCCGTGTCCCCGCTCTTTACACCGAAGACGAAATTCTTGCATAAATGCAGCCGAATATGGCGTCATATTCACGAGAGAATTGCTCGCGCGGCAATTGTACCCTTGGCCGCCAAGCAGCCCTGAGGAGAGGTCGTTGTCCAACACGCTCGATGGCGCCCTTGAGAAACTCTACCTGGAATGTCGCCAACAGCTCTTTACCTGTGCGCTGGCGATCACGCGCCGCCCGGACCGCGCGGAGGATGCCATTCAAGAAGCTTTCTGCCGTTTGTTTCGCCTGAGCACGAAGCCGAGGCGACTCAAGCCGTACGTGTTCCGGGCAGTGCGAAATGCCGCGGTGGATCAGATTCGCCGCAGCCCCCCGCCCTCGGAACCGCTCGACACGTTCATTTTCGATCCGGGGGCGAGCCCCCGTGACGCAGCGGCGGACAGCGAGTTCAGAGCGAGGGTTTCCCAGGCGCTCTTGCGCCTTTCGGAGGACGAACGAGAGACGATCGTTGAGCATCTTTTCGCTGACTTGACGTTCCGAGACATCGCGCGCGTCCGTCAGGCGCCTCTGGGAACTGTCGTCGCCTGGTACCAGAGAGGCTTGACGAAGCTTCGCGAACAACTGGAGAAACATCCATGAAGGAGATGGAATCAAAGCTCAAAGACCTCCCGCTGAGAAGACCGTCGGCTGACCTTGATGGTCGCCTTCTGAGGGAGAAGCCTGAGCGGCCCATGCAGCCTCACTGGCGCCGGCAGCGAGTTTCGGTTTGGGCGACGGCGATTGTCGGAGTGATGATGGCCGTTGCTGGTTTCGTTGCGGGGGCGGCGTGGCGAAGTGGAAAACACACATCTCGCCCTGGGGAGCCTCCACGGGTGGTGATTCAGGTGATCTATAACTCGCCCGATTCTCGCAACCCGTTCGATTTCACGCGCGCTTCCCATTTGTTTCCGGCTCAAGAGGTTGAAACGACAACCCTAAAACTGAAAACGGCAATCTGAATTCAGAAAGGGCTACGACAATGAAGGAGCTTATCGCAGCGGTCGTTTGCATGACAATTCTCACCAATGCCTCCTCAACTCTGGCAGTGTCCGACGAGGAGTTGAACTCGGCATCGAAGGCCTCTTCGCAGCCGCAGGAGATGGCGCAAGCAGCCGCCACCTCCGCCACGAATGAACAGCAGCTTCTCTTAGAGTTCGATGTGTACCGCGTTTCAAGCAACATCTCGGTCGAGATGTCGAGGGTCCGGGACCTACTGCTGATTTCAGTGGGGTCGCCCAAACCCCTGGGGAGTACAGGCACCTTCTTCACGGAAGCGAGGCTCAGGTTTGCCGGGGTGGAGTTGTGCGCGGATGAGGGCGGCTGGACCTGGACCGGAAAGGACCAACCCCCGAGCAGCAGGGTCGAGACGATCGCAAGCCCAAAGTTGCTCGTGCTGTTCGGTCAATCCTTTGTCCTTGATGTCGGCTCGCTGCAGCCAATCGAATACTTTGAGAAACGGCCCGACGGGCTCTTTGAACTGAAGAAGCTCGAGGGCAAAACGGGGTTCAGTCTCTCGGGGAAGGTCGAGCAACGAAAACCGGAGCAGGTTATCTTGAAGGAACTGACCGTTCGGCTGCAATCAATCGAGAGGCGTCGGCCAATCGAGGGCTTGAGCCTCGATGTAGGATATCCGATCGTCGCGGCACAGGAGTCCGTGAGCACGTTAGCCGTCAAGCCCGGGGGATACCATGGCATGCTATTGGGATCGGAGGCCTACGGCTCGCTTGTTCTTCGTCTTAGGGTGACTCTGGTGCGCCCCGGTGAGACGGACGCTTTCTCGGGCACACCGCCGAGCGAATGATAATCCCACGTAGGAGGGGTTAGACAGTCCTCTCGCAGGCCCCACTTCACGCGAGCGTCGGGCGAACAGCGCTCACCGCCGATGGTTCACGGCTTCCCGAGTTCCTGAACCTTCTTCTCGGCGGCTCTGCCTGTATCGGAATCAGGAACAAGGTGGGCGATTCTCTGGTAGAGAGTCCTGGCCTCCGCGCGGTTTCCCTGCTGTTCGGCGGCGACGGCTTTCTCCCAGTACAACTCGGCGAGGCGTTGCTCAATCCCGCGCAGCGATCTTAGCTTGTTCGCAAGGATTTGCTCGACGACCGGTTCGTGCGTGCAAAGCTCCGCAAGTTCCTTCTCGATGAGCTCCCTGATGCGGCCGGCAGAGGACAGCTCGATCGCTTTTTCGTAAGCGGGCACCGCCTTTTCGTATTGCTGCAGCTTAGCGGTCGCCTGGCCGAGAATCCAATGCAAGTCCGCGCTGTCGCCAAACTTCCCCTCTATCGCTTTCCGGCAGATGCTCGCCGCTCCCTCGTAACATTCGTTCTTCATGAACATCTGTGCGGCATCTCGATACAGCGCCGCATTTTCCGCGTACTGGTCGAGCATCTCGCCCATCACCGCCACGGCTTTCTCCGGCTGGCCCGCCTTGATATGGCACTGAGCGAGGTCATTCAAGTAGCTCTGATTCGCTCCGGGGTTGGCGTTGACGAGGCTCTCATAAATCGGGATAAGCTCAGACCAGGCCTCTCGGACAGTGTATAAGCGCACCAGCTTCCCGCACAGAAACGGGTCGTCCGGATAGACCTGAAAGCCCATGCGGTAAACTTCAATTGCCTTATCGGCGTCGCCGATTTCCTCATAAATGGCCCCGAGAATCCTGCAAACCTCGAGTCTTTCTCTTTCCGCGCGGTCAATCTTCTCGCGGAGGGATACGACGGAATCGTCCTGAGCGCCGAACGCGGGCAGTCGCGCAAGAAGCAGCGCGAGCGATAGAACGACGCTCACTCTTCTGCTCAGAGAAAGAGCGGAACATCCTCGGGCGGTCTTCACGATAGAAACTTCTCCCATCCCGCGATTGCTTTCCCTCTGCGCGGACACTCCCTGCCTATCGCCTCTACTTGGATTTATAGTCCTTGCACTCGGTGGCGTTGGGCCTCTCGGGGTTCCGGCAGACGTCGCCGTAGTCGTACTTGCACGTGTCGCAAAGAAATCGTTCCGTGCCGAAAAGCCTTTTGAAGGCCTTCCTGATTTTCGAGAAAAAACTCATCCTATCCTCATTGAGCTTCTGCGTGACGAGCGTTCCGCGGAGGAGGGTGCGCCATCCGCATCTTCGGGCGCTCGCCTTCGGCTGCCTTCGTGCCTCTCGAGGGATTGCTTTTCGGACAGTGTCATTCTGCGAAATTTGCCGGGGCCGAGGTTGCCAAGTTCCACGGGGCCGATCCGCGTCCGTCTGATGGCTGTGACCTCGTACCCGACTCGCCAGAGCATTCGCTTGATCTGCTGGTTGATGCCCTGACAAAGCTCCATCTCGAGACGGCTGCTCCGATTGCCGCGGGACACCACCCGGAGCGAAAGAAGCCGAATCCGTTTGCCATCTAACGTCACGCCCTTTCGCAGTGTCTCCGCCGCATCCGGACTGAGATACCCCTTCACGGTCACCTGGTATCTCCTTGCCATGCCATATCGCGGATGAATGACCCGCTGCGCGAACTCACCGTCGTTTGTCAGGATCAGCAGTCCCTCCGCATCGTAATCGAGTCGTCCGACGGTGCAGATTCGCTGGGCAATCCCCGAAAGGAAATCGAGGACCGTCCTTCGGCCATGTTCATCGCGGCTGGTGCACACGCAGTTCTTCGGCTTGTGAAAGATCAGGTAGAGCGGCTTTTCCGTTCTCACTGCGACGTCGTCAACCGTCACAGTGTCCTTTTCGGCGACGACTTTTGCCCCCAGCTCCGTTGCCGTTTTCCCATTCACTTTGACGCGCCCGGTGACGATAAGTTCCTCGCATTTCCTTCGCGAAGCCACTCCGGCACGAGCGAGAAACTTCTGCAACCGTTCTGCTTGGGCTTCGGCAGTGCTGTCAGGGGACATACGTCGCCACCTCAGGCAACGAGTAGGACTTGAACCGCGGTCTTTCATGAACTTCGCTCACCCGGAGACCATGAAAATCTCCTCAGCGGCTTGGCGGCTCTGCGCTTCACATTTCTCTTTGTTTAACGCAAAGGCGCCGAGGCGCGGAGACTGAAGCACGCAAAGGGCAGGGCTGGATTTCAGGGCAGAGAGAGGCCGTGTCCCGACTTCCCGGTCATTCTGGTTTGGTCTTGGGCAGACCGTAAACGGAATCTCCATCCTTCCACTTCCCTTTCTTCTTCAGTAACTGAACCCGGTCATAGCGGGGAAGGACGTTTTTCTTGGCCCGGATTTTCCCTCCGGAGCCAAAGCTCGGATGCTGCGACATTCGGCTGGTCTCCTTTCTTCGCGTTTATTCCGTAGAAAGCATTTTCTTCAACAGCTCGGTTGCCTTCTCCCGAAGCTCGTTTTCCTCCGCTGTCCCCTTCTCCGGGAGGGCACTGAGAACGTGATGCAGGTGTTTCCTCGCGTCGGCATATTGTTTCAGATGGAAGCACGCCTCTCCTAACCCGTAATAAGCGCTCCAGTAGCTGTTCGCGATGGACACCGCCTTTTTGTAATTTGCTGCCGCCGTCCGGTAATCGTTTTGTTCTTTGGCAATGTCCCCCAGCAGCTTATGGGCGAGCGCTGCGGTCCCCTTTTCTCCGTCCTTCACCTGAGCGACGTACTCTTCGAGGGACTTCCGCGATTCCACATACATCTTTTGATTGTAATACATGGCCCCTAACTTGTACAGGACTTCCGAGCTATGCCCGGGCATGCCCAGCGAGCGGGTATAGTTCCGCACGGCTTCCTCTCGCTCCTCCAGAAGCGCATACGCGTCCCCGAACAGGTCATAATACTCTGCAGTGCGGTCTGTCTCCCCTACTTTCCGCAGTTCCGCTATTGTGAAGCGCGGATTCCTGTCGGGCTGGCGCAAGTAGCATTTCGCGAGGGCGACGGAGACGTTCGTGTTTTTTGGCTCGATTTGCTGGGCCTCCCGGTAGGAGGTCTTGGCTTCCGCGAAATTCCTCATCGCGAGAAGGACGTTCCCCAGACCAAAATGACCGAAAAAGCCGTTCGGATGATGCTCGACCGCTTTCCGAAAGCTCTTCTCCGCTTCCACAAGGCGGCCGCTCGCGAGGTGCAATCCGCCGGCGTTCGCATACGCCATCGCCAAGTCAACCCGGACTTGCGGGACAGTCTTTTCCTTCCCTTGAAGAAGGTTCTCTCCGTTTCGGATGGCGGTCTCGAACTGGGACATCGCGAGCTGAGTATCCTCCTCGATGTTCTTCCCGGCGTGGATTACTCCGAGGTCGTTGTAGGCGATAATGTTTTCCGGAAAGCGCGCGATCACTTTCTTGAGCTGTTCTACCGCTGCCTTTTCGTCCCCCATTTTCTTGTATGCGAGAGCCGCATGGTAACCGGCTGCGAAGAGCTCCGGACAGATGGTCTCCGCTGCCTGAAACCTTCGCAGTGCCGCGCGGTAGTTCTGCCGCTGGTAGAGTTCCACCCCGTCGTTGAACCGGTCTTCCGCCTTATTGAGAATCTTCTCGTCAACAGCCGGTTTCAGGTACCCAGAGGCTCCGTGTGCCGAAGAGACCGGGATAAGAGCGGTCACCGCCGCGGCCGCCGCGAAAACCAGGGCGCGATATCCCCTTCCGCCAAAAAGACATCGGATTGCAGGCGGGGACGCCTGCGCTACGTTGGTGAAAGGCCAGCATTTCATACTAACGGTTACCTTTCGCATTACTCTTCAAAACCGCCTCGCCCTCTTCCACCCCGAGGGCTCGGGCGACAACCGGGCACTTCGCTTTCAACACGAAGTAAATGTTTTCCGGTCTTTCGTCAAGGCCCTCATAGTTTCCCTGCCCCTTGCTGATGATTACGTCCGCCGCGTGAAAGACGTCCCGGAATTCCTCGCTGCAATCGTCGAGAATCGTGCCGATCATTCCGGAGCCATTCGAGATGACGGCGGCAACCTCATCCAGTCCGACTGCCCGAGCGTCCTCCATCGTCGCATCATTGAGAATGGGGCTTTCTTTGACTGCCACGACAACGTCCTTACGACCCAGCGTCTCCAAGAACAACTTGTCCGCCACAATTTCGCCCGCGTTATCCGCCAGGTAGAGGATTCTCTCCGCGGAAGCCAGGTCGCGACGAAGGGATTCATAGTGGTCTATTCTGAAGGAGCCGTTGAGAAGGTCATCAATGGCCCCGCGGACATCGAAGCGATGCAAGATGCCCATATCTATGACGTTCCCGGCGGCAGCAATCTTCACCGCGGTATGCAGCCTGTCGGAAGACGACTCGACGATTTTCTTCAGCCTCGGATACAGGTCCAGCATGGCGACGTTACTCTGGCGTTTCTCTTCCGCGAAAGGGTCCTCGCAGCCCAGGACTTCGTTCGCCGCTTTTACCGCGTAATAAGACATCTCCGCAGGCGTCAGCTCGAAACTGTACTGCGGGACGAGTTTCATCAGCTCGTACTGGACCCGTCGCAGAGTGTACACGTCGTTCGTGCAGCGACGAGAGGCGCTCAAAGCCTGCTTGAACACGCAGGGGATGCAGTCTACCTCGACCTTCAAGAAACGTCTCCTTTCGGTTTCTTCTCGACAGACTCGTCAATCCAGCGGAGGTAATCGGGATTCCCGCCAATGATGGGCAGGGCGATCACCTCTGGGACCTCGTAGCTGTGGTTCTCTTTGACCAACCGCACAATTTCCCCAAGAAGTTCCTCCCGGCTTTTCATGATGAGCATCAGTTCTTCGCTGTGGTCCACTTTTCCCCGCCACCAGAAGAAGGACTCGACATTCTTGACGATGTTGGCGCAGGCGATGAGCTTTTTGCGGAGGAGCGCATCCGAGATTCTCCGCGCCTGTTCCTCCGATTCAACCGTCACGAATATAACGACGTGCGATTCGCTCATAACGAGTATCCTTGGTAGCGCAGGCGTCTCGCCTGCATTCCCTCAAGTGTCTTCTGGCCTTCCGGGTTTTTCCGAACTTTGGCCCCGGTTGAACGCGGGCGGCGGACCTCCGTCTGCAGGCGAGGACGCCTGCACCACAATGGCCGGGGAAAGCGAGACCCGACCGCGCAGGGAAAAGGTCGTCACGCGTTCTTTTCGGCTCGCACTTGTTGCACGGCGCCGTGTACGTAACCGATGCCCGAGGCAATGGACAGCACTCCCGCCGGGTAATAGAAAACCTCCGCGTGAGAAAGCCGAAGGAGAATCCAGCCCATCGCAGCCGCCTGGAGCACCGCCGCCGCCTTCCCTAGGGCGACCGCCCTGATTTCGACCTTCTTGTGCAGGATGTGCGCCGTCAGGGCTCCCACGCCGAGCGTCAGGTTTGTCGCCACTACGGCAATCGGATACCAGAACTCCGGCGGGTCGAACGGGTAGTCCCCCTGAACCGGCGGAAGGCTCAGGACAATGATCCCCAGGCCAAAGAGCAACTTATCGGCAACCGGGTCCAGAACTCCTCCCAGACGGGTCGCCATTCCCCAGCGCCGGGCTATGTATCCGTCAACCATATCCGAGACGGAAGCGAACAGAAAGACCGTCAGAGCTGCATACCGCAACCCTTCCGCCGTTCCTGGCTCAGCGCCCCGGTACAAAAGGAGCAAAGCCAGAAAGACTGGCACGAGCACGATCCGAAAAATCGTAATCCATATCGCGATGTTCAACGGTCGGAAAATTCCCCGGAAGCCATCCGAATAGTAAGAAGTTCTGGTGCAAACATCATTATCTTCATCTATCCACGCTCTCTTGCCGCCGCTGCTTTCTCCTGTTGTGCGACAAACTCTGCCCCTTTGCGAAGGGCTGCCTGGTTCAGGCGAAGCAGGTCGTGGCGCCTTTTCGGCAAAACCTCTGTCAACGATTCCAGCACGACCGAGAAAGCGACAACGGCCTTTCGTTGCAGGTAGCAACCCAGCGCCACCATGTTCGCAACCTGCACTGTGCCAAGAGAATCCGCCATCTCCGTCGCGGGAACTCCGATGATGACGATGTCCTCGCGACTTGCGGAACTCAGCGCTAAAGACGTGTTCACGATTAGGAGACCGCCCGGACGAACCCTCTCCTCAAACTTAACCAGCGAGGGGTGGTTCATGACGATTACGCTGGTGGGCCTCCCGACGATGGGGGAGGCAATCTCATCCGAGGAGATGATGACATTGCAGTGCGCGGTGCCTCCTCGCACCTCGGCTCCGTACGAGGGCAGGTACGTTACGTTAAGCCCCTGCACCATGGCGGCCTGAGCCAGAAGCTTGCCAAAGAACATGATTCCCTGGCCGCCAAAGCCGGCGCACACAATCTCTTCGTGTAACTTGGCTGCACTCATTCCGTTCCGTTGTCCATAAGCCTGCGAGCGCTCTCGCCGAGCCGGCGTCTGCCGACCGCGGACCCGTCAAAATGATATGTGCCCGCGGCTGCTGAGTCAATTGGAAATCCTGCAACTTTCGGCGGCTCGTTGAGCTTCCACTCCCGTCCGTGTCGGCCTAAGGGCCTGAAGAAGACGCGGACGCCGCGCGAGTGAGCTGGGAACCAACCCGCTCGCCACAGGTGTTGAGAAAGCAGAAAGAATTTTGACATGCCATACCAGCGTAGGGTATACCAATCGCCAGGCAGGAGGTCGAAATCCGTGATTGACGATGCTATCCGCGAGAAGGCGGTACAAAGGCTTCGCAGAATCGAGGGGCAGATTAAGGGAATCCAGCGCATGGTGGCGGAACAAAGGTATTGTATAGATGTCCTGACGCAGATTGCCGCCGCCGAGTCGGCCCTCCACAGACTGGGCGAATTTGTCTTGCGAAACCACATCGAGACCTGTGTTCTGGACGCTTTCAGGTCGGGCGATACAAACGAGCGGAAGAGGAAGATTGACGAGTTGATGGAGGCTTATTCGCGATGGCGGGCAAGATGACAAATGACCGGAAGAGGAACGGAACTGGGCGACGGTGGAAGACATCCTCACGGGCGCCGCGGAGGAGGACGGGCTCGGGTATGGAGTCCGCAATTGGGGGTAGTGCGGAAGTGGCTCAGGGCAAGGCGCCGGCTGCATTCAAGGCGCTGGCGAGGTATCTGGTGTTAGCCTCTATGGCTTTTTCGGTCGGGTGCAGCTCCATCGAAGAGAAAAGAGCCGAGCCTGCCGGGGCGATTCCGAGTGGGTCTGAAAGCACCCCCTCGGACCTTGTCCCATTACAACTGCTTGGCAGTCTTGAGGAAAAAGCGACCGTGGACAACTACGTCGCCCATGCTCTCGTCAATAATCCCGGCCTGAAGTCGGCCTTCGCCCGGTGGAGAGCGGCTGCGGAGAAAGTTCCGCAGGCGAGGTCGCTGATGGACCCTGCGTTGAGGTACAACTATGCGATCGAGACGGGTGGTGGTCCCCCCTCCCATCGTGTTGAGCTCATGCAGGAATTTCCGTTCTTCGGGAAGCTGGGGTTGAGAGAAGAAATGGCTCTGGCGGAGGCGTGGGGTGCGAAAGCGGCTTACGAACAGGAGAGGGTGAATCTCATCCGTCGGGTGAAAGAGGCGTATTACGAGTACTACTACCTTGGGCGGGCAATCCGCGTCACGGGGCAGAATATCGAATTGCTCAAGCTCATGGAGGAGGTCGCCAGCACGAAGTTCAGGGCTGGCGAGGCCCAGCAGGACGTGCTGAAGGCGCAGGTCGAGCTGGAAAAGATGAGAAATGAGTTGCGATCGCTCGAGAACATGCGAGGCGCCGTTGCCGCAAAGCTCAACGCGGAACTGAATCGGCCAATTGACACACCGTTGCCATGGCCAGAGGAGGTAGGACAACAGAATTTGAAGTACCCGGAGGAGCAAATACTCGAGTTGGCGAAAGCCGCGAGCTGGGAACTGCGGGCAATGTCGTTCGAGGTCGAGAAGAATCGGAACATGCTGGCTCTGGCGAGGAGGGAGTTCTGGCCCGATTTCGGGCTGGGCGTCGCGTATATGAGGAATCGCATGGGAGCCGGGGGGATGATGGTGTCGGAAGAGGGAGAGGAGGCGGTCGAGGCGATGGTATCGGTGAATCTCCCCATCTGGCGCAAGCGCCTGTATGCGCAGGTCGGAGAGGCGGAAGCTTCGCTCACAGCCGCGATAGAGGCAAAGCAGCAAAAGGAAAATGCCCTTCTGAGCGAGATACGTTTTGCTCTCTACAAGTACAACGACGCCGTTCGGCAGATTCGGCTGTATGCCGAGACATTGATTCCGAAGGCGGAGCAGGCGCTGAGCGCCTCCCAGGCGGGCTACCGCGCCGGACAGGTGGACTTTGTGAACGTCATTGACAGCGAACGGGAGCTCCTTACTTTCCGGCTGGCTTACGAGGAGGCGCTCGCGGGACATCAACAGCGGATCGCGGAACTGGAAACGATGGTCGGACAACCGCTGGCCGAGCCGACCGACCGCTCGCAGAAGCCGTCGCCGGGCGAGGGTCCGAGCGAGCCAGCGTTGCCCGTAACGGAACCAAGGTAGTGCGCCGATAGGAGGAAACGCGTGCCGCGGAGCGCGCGGAGAAATCACGAAGGCATTTGGGTGAGGTGGACATGAGCGCAAAAGAGAGTTCGGGAAGAAGGGTTATACTTCTTGTTCTGGCGTGGGTGGTCGCGGCGGGGGTTGCAATTCTAATAGGAATATCGGCGTTGACATGGCGTCTTCCTTTCATCCACCCGCAGACGCACGAGGAAACTGCCAGGGCGAAACCCGCCGCCGGGCAACAGGACGTTGCTTACTGGACGTGCGTGATGCACCCGTCCGTGAAGCAGCCCGGACCGGGCAAGTGCCCCGTATGCAGCATGGACCTCGTTCCCGTCAAGAAAGGGGCTGGCCTCGTTCTGACGCAGAGACAGCGAGAGCTAATTCCGGTGAAGACCGAACCGGTCGGCTTTCATCCCATCGAGAAGGAGATAAGGACAGTTGGCGTCCTCGACTACAACGAACGCAACGTCGGTTATGTCTCGACTCGGGTTTCGGGATGGATTGAGCAGGTGTTCGTAGATTTTGCCGGGACGAGAGTCCGGGAGGGCGACCACCTCGTCAAGATATACAGCCGGGAGCTTGTTCCCGCTCAACAGGAGTATCTTGGAACGCTGAAATATCTTGGCACTTTGGCTACCGCCGATGACGAGACTCGCAAAAGAGCGGAAAGGGACGTCGCGGACGCCGAAGAAAAGCTGCGACTTCTTGGGCTGACGCCGGAGCAGGTCAAAGAAATCAAAGAGCGCGGGACGGTGCACACGGAGCTTGTGCTTCACGCTCCGACCGGTGGAACTGTCATCGAGAAAGAGGCTTACAGGGGTCGCTACGTGGAGGCGGGTATGAGCCTCTACAAAATCGCCAACCTTTCCTCCCTGTGGATGATTGCGGATGTGTATGAATATGAAATGCCGTGGCTTCGTTCGGCGGTAGCCCCATTGCTTAGATTGAACCATCGTCCGACGGCTCAGTCGGCTGGCCGCTGGATTCCAACCCAACTAAAATCTTCCGCTAACTTTCCACTGCGGAATGGGCCTACCGGCGGGGGACAGGATGTCCAGATCACGTGCGATGCTCGCCCCGGAGAAGAATTCACCGGCAAGGTCTGGTTCATCTATCCGTACCTCCGCACGGAAACGCGGACAGTGAAGGTCCTGGTGGAAGTCCCTAACCGAGATGACCGCCTCAAACCGGGAATGTACGTTACTGCGAGGTTAACGGTTTCTCTCAGGGACATCTATCAGCCCGCCGCCGGACCGCCTTACGCCTGCCCGATGCACCCCTGGATCGCCTCCGACCAGCCCGGAAAATGCTCCCTCTGCGGCATGGACCTGGAAAAGACCGACCTCGAGCCGAACGGAAAAGAGCCGGAGGGGCAAGCCTACTGGACTTGTCCCATGCACCCGGAGATTCACGAGAAAGAACCGGGGAATTGTCGCATTTGCGGGATGAAACTCGTCGAGAAGAAAGCGGAGAAACCCCTGACGAAAACCGTACTCACGTGCGGCATGCCGGGGCACCCGGAGTTCGAGCCGGGAACGGAGCCGAAAGATGGCAAGTGCCCCGTCTGCGAGATGAAATTGGTCGAGAAACAAGTCACTGTGCCGGGGCCGGAAGAAGGGCGTCCGTTGTTCAAATACGTTTGCCCCGACCATCCCGACCAGATTTCCACCGAGCCGGGCAAGTGCCCCACCGATGGCAAGGAACTCGTCATGACTGACGAGGTTCTCTCCGTGCCCAAGACCGCCGTGATTGATACCGGCGAGCGCACGGTGGTGTATGTGGATAAAGGGGAAGCCGGGTATGTCCCCACAGAAGTCGTTCTTGGACCGGAAGGGTGGGCGTCTCACGACGGTGCGCGAACGAGACTCTTCCCCATTATCAAGGGATTGCAGCCAGGGGAAATGGTCGTGTCGCACGGCAATTTCCTCATTGATAGCGAGAGTCAGATCACGGGCGCCGCAGCGATGGCATACGGGGGCGCCATAGGTAGAGAGGAAGCCCCGACGACGACGCCGGGCCACAAGCATTGAGGAGGGACGCAGGTGATTAAGAAAGCAATCGAACTGGCGGTCCGAAATCCTCTGCTCGTCATCGCGGCGTGTCTGATCCTGGCGGGAGCGGGATGGCAAGCAAGGCGGACAACTCCAGTGGACGCCATTCCGGACATCGGGGAGAACCAGGTGATTGTGTTCGTGGACTGGATGGGGCGTTCCCCGAAAGATATCGAGGACCAGATTATCTATCCTCTCTCCACGAAACTGCTCGGCATTCCGGGGATCAAGGACATCCGCTCCAACTCCATGTTCAGCTTCGGCTACGTCAACATCATTTTCAAGCACAACGTTGATCTCTATTGGGCGAGGACGCGTGTGCTGGAGCGGCTCGATTTGGCAAGGAAGGACCTTCCGGAAGGAGTCTTACCCTACCTCGGACCCGACGCCACCGGACTCGGTCAGATTTTCTGGTACACCGTCGAGAACGGGTATTATTGCTCGAATCACCCGAAGAAGCGTTATGCCTCGCCGGGAAAGTGCCCCGAAGACGGGGCAGAACTTGTCCATTCCACGCTCGACCTCTACCAGCTCCGCACGCTTCAGGATTGGTACATCCGGTATTACCTCCAGGCATCCGACGGCGTTACTGAAGTCGCACCCGTGGGGGGGTACGTGTACCAATACCAGATTGATGTGGACCCGAACAAACTTGTGGCGCTCGGCGTGAGCCTCGAGCACGTCTTCATGGCGGTACGCGACTCAAATCTGGATGTCGGGGCAAAGGTCATCGAGGAAGGCGGAATGGAGGTTCTTCTGCGGGGGATCGGCTTCGTCAAGAAGGTAGAGGACATCGAGAATATCGTCGTGGAGTCTCATTCCGGCGTGCCGATATACGTCAGGGACGTTGCGGAGGTTACCGTCGGGCCGGACTTCCGCGAAGGGGCTTTGGACAAGGATGGACTGCCCGCGGTGGGAGGGATCGTCCTGATGCGCTACGGGGGCGATCCTCTCCGGGTCATTGCAGGGGTCAAGGAGAAAATCCGGGACATAGAAGCGGGCTTGCCGGCAGGGGTGCGAATCGTTCCTTTCTACGACCGCACCAGTCTGATCGAGCGAGCTCAGGCGACGCTCGACGAGACGCTCATCCTGGAAATCCTGCTCACCTCATCGGTCGCGCTGCTGTTTCTTGGGCTGTTGGTTCCAAGCTTTGTCGTCGCGCTAATTCTGCCCTTCGGTGTGCTGGCTTCGTACCTGGGCATGAAGCTCATTGGCATTCCCGCAAATATCATGTCTCTGTCGGGCATCGCCATTGCCATCGGGGAGATAGCGGATGCCGGAATCTCCCTCACGGAGAACGTAACGCGGCTTCTTGCCGAGCCGCACGAAGGCAAAACCAAAAGGGACGTTGTACTGGAAGCGACAAAGGAAGTCGGGCCGCCGATTTTCTACTCCTTTCTCATCATAATGGTGGCGTTCATTCCCGTCTTCGTTTTGAAAGGACAGGCGGGGAAAATGTTCACTCCGCTGGCTTACACGAAGACTTTCGCCATGCTTGGAGCGACCATCGTGACCGTGACGCTCGTGCCCATCCTTTGCGCGATATTCTTCTCCGACCCGACGAGGCGCCGAAGACAACGACGGCTGCCGAAGTGGGCTCGGGTGATTTCGTTTCGGACAGTCGGTTCGCTTATAACGGGGGCAACCAAGGCACTGTACCGTCCGGTCATCCGCTTCGTCATGAAAAGCGCTGCCACCAAGGTCGCCGTTCTGGTGGTGGCAGGGCTCATTCTTCTCGCCACCTTCCCTCTGACCCCTTTCCAGAGGAAGGTCGGGCAAGAGTTCATGCCTCCGCTGAACGAGAGAGACTTGCTGTTCATGCCCGTTTTGCTGCCGAGCGCGTCGTTGACGACCGTGAAGGATGTCCTCGCCAAGCAGAATCTCATTATGTCGAAGTTTCCGGAGGTTAAATCCGCGACGGGTAAGCTTGGACGGGCAGAATCCGCCACTGACCCTGCACCCGTCTCGATGATCGAGACGATAATCAGCATCGAGGACCCGAAAGACTGGCCCAGCAGAAGAGTCAAAACGGATAGGTCTGCCGCCTTTGTGGAGACCGCGGCGGAACGACTGAAGAAAAAGGGCTTCGTGGGTTTCCCGCCGATCGCCGCGGCGGATGCTGAAGAAATCGCGCACAACGTCGCGGCTCGCATGGACGAGCTAACAGTCAGCTTTCATCAGCGGAAGCTCGACACCGAGGAAAGGGAGAGAATCTATCGTCAATGGTTCGTTCGGCTTGTCTTCGACGAAATTCTCAAACGCGGCAAGGGGGCCGATGCTTCCGGTCTCGCGGGTGAGAAGGAGAGAGAGCTTCATCAACTGGCGAGCGAGATGGCCGACGCCCTGTCCCATTCGCGATACTTCCGGCGCAAGACCCGCGATGAGCTTGTAACCGACTTGATCGAGGCGACACGGATGCCGGGGGTCAGCCCGATTATGACGCAGCCGATCCGCAACCGGATTGACATGCTTGCTACCGGCATCCAGACGCCGGTCGGAATCAAGGTCTATGGCAAAGAACAGGAGAAGATCGAGGAGATTGCCATCGAGATCGAGAAACTCCTCGCTCAGGTCCCCGGCGCCCGAAATCCTTACGCAGAACGCATCGGGAACAAGCCCTACCTGGAGTTCCAGATTGACAGAGAAGCCGCCGCACGCTATGGCATCCGCGTCGGGGACGTTCAGATGGCAATCACGACCGCCATCGGCGGAATGAACATCACCACCACCGTCGAGGGGCGCGAGAGATACCCGGTTCGCGTGCGGTACATGCGCGAACTGAGAGATAACGTGGAGGCGCTGAAGAGAATTCTCATCGCCGCTCCCAAAGGGGAGCAAATTCCGCTCGCGCAGGTCGTGAAGATGGAGCGCCGGCCCGGCCCCGCCATGATTAACTCCGAGAACACGATTCTGTACTCCCGGGTCTTCTGCGACGTGGACGTGGAGAAAGTGGGGCTGGTTGATTTTGTCAATTCCGTCGAAAAAACTCTTTCGCAAAAGCTCAAACCCCGACTGCCTCATGGGTACTTCTACGCCATCAGCGGACAATACGAGGCGGAAATCGAGGCGAGAAAGCGCCTGATCGTGGTTGTGCCGCTTTGTCTTTTCGTGATTTCCCTTTTGTTGTACGTGAAATTCAGGTCTGTGGCGGCGATTCTTTCCGTGCTGTCGGCTCTGCCTTTCGCGTTCGTGGGGGGGGTGTGGCTTCAGTGGTTGATGCAGTACGTTCCGCCCGCGTTGGGCGGGGGAAGCGTCATCAAGTACTCGACGTCGGTTTGGGTTGGCTACATCGCCCTTTTCGGCGTCGCGGTGCAGGATTCAATCGTCCTCATTTCGTTTGCGATGGAGTTGTGCAAAGGCGGCGGGAGAATTGACGATAACATCGTCAAGGCTGGCTTGTTGCGGGTTCGCCCCATCGTCATGACCACCGCCACGACGATTCTCGCCCTGCTGCCCATCATGCTTTACGAGGTGTCAACAACGACCGGCGCGGAGTTGATGAAGCCCCTGGCGATTCCAAGCTTCGGTGGGATGATTACTTGCACGATCACTAACCTCATCCTCGCTCCGGTCCTGTTTTCGTTCATGTATCCGGTTGAGATCCGAATCAAGAATTGGATGGCCCGTCGCAGAGAAAGAATCCTGCGGCAGGGAGAACCTGCTGCGTGAGTCTGCTCGAACCCGCTTATGCCGGCGCGCCATCAGCGGAGATCTGAGCTTCGTGCCCTTCGTGTCCTTCGTGGTGAATATACGCCCGGGCCTGACCACGAAGAGCACGAAGATCACGAAGACCCAACGCATCACGGACGACCCGGTCTATGCAATTCGCCAAACAACGATAGGAGGGTGGACGATGAAGAGGAGAATTTTCTGGCTAACGGTCCTGCTCGTCGCGAGTGTGCTGATTGCTTTCCCCGGCTGCAAGGCCAAGGAGAAGGAAAAGCAGCCTGCGGCGCCGGCTGCCGAGACAAAGGGTGAACCGACAATCGCAGCGGAGCAGAAGGCGGAGGGCTACTGGACTTGTCCGATGCATCCGGAGGTGAAAGAAAAGGCGCCGGGCAAGTGCCCGATCTGCGGGATGAAGCTCGTGGAGAAAAAAGTCGGACAAGGGGAAACCGCCGCTCCGGAGAAGGCTCAGATGAAGGTCGTGCTCACATGCGGGATGCCCGGTCATCCGCAGTTCGAGCTGGGCAAGGAGCCCGCGGACGGCAAATGCCCTCAGTGTGGAATGAAGCTGGTCAAGAAGGACGTTCCTGTAAAGGAGGGAAACTGAACCGGATTTCTCCGAGCGAGGCCGGAGACACACATAGCGGTCAGCCAATTCGAGCCAGTGCGTCCACGCGCGGGGGGATGTTTTTCCACGGGGGCGCCGTGCTAACTCAAGGGCGCGCAAGCACAGAGGCTTGCGCCTACGCCAGCATAAGGAAACCTTGGGAGTTACCGCATGGGACGTAAAGAGAGGCGTGCCTCTGGAGAACTTAGAAATTCGCTTGAGGAAATGACCGAGGACCCGGTCTGCGGGATGACCGTTGTTCCGGGGTCCTCGGAGCACCGGTATGAATATGGGGGGCGTGTTTACAATTTCTGCTGCGCGGGTTGCCTGAACAAGTTCAAAGCTGACCCGGAGCGGTATGTATCTGCGACTGTTGCCTCTCCACTGGCAAAGGAGCAAAGGGCAGAGAAGCCTGTACACTCGGGAGCAGCCACCGGAATGCTCAGGACGTTCTACACCTGCCCGATGCATCCGGAGGTGAGGCATGAGAATCCCGGTTCTTGCCCCAAATGCGGAATGGCCCTCGAGGCGTCCTCACCGTCGCCGACCCCGGCGCGCACCGAATACACTTGTCCCATGCACCCTGAGGTGGTCAGGGACCAGCCGGCGGAATGTCCGATCTGCGGTATGGCGTTGGAACCCCGCACGGTCTCTGCAGAGGAAGAAAACCCCGAGCTGAGGGACATGACGCGGCGATTCTGGGTCGGCGCCGCGCTTGCGTTCCCCACATTTCTTATCGCGATGTCCGATGTCATTCCCGGTCAGCCTCTCCAGCAACGTGTCCCGCCGAGAGTTCTCCACTGGATTCAATTCATCCTCGCCACGCCGGTCGTGCTCTGGGGAGCCCAGCCTTTTTTTATCCGTTGGTGGCACTCCATCAGGAACCGCAGCCTGAACATGTTCACGCTTATTGCCACAGGCGTGGGCGTAGCCTACGCATACAGTGTTGTGGCAACCATCCTGCCGGGAATTTTCCCCGCGTCGTTCCGAGGAGCAGGGGGAGAGGTTGCGGTGTACTTTGAAGCTGCGGCGGTCATCACCGCTCTGGTGCTGCTGGGACAAGTCCTTGAACTCCGCGCCCGCAGCCGGACGAGCAGTGCCATCAAAGAGTTGCTGGGCCTGGCTCCGAAAACCGCTCGACGAATCCGCGATGACGGCTTCGAGGAAGAGGTCCCCCTCGACACCATTCAGCCGGGGGATCGTCTGCGAGTCCGGCCCGGAGAAAAAGTCCCGGTTGACGGCGTCGTCTTAGAGGGGAGAAGCTCGGTGGATGAGGCGATGGTCACGGGGGAGCCGATTCCTGTGGGGAAAGGCGAAGGCGACCGTGTCACGGGAGGAACGGTCAATACGACCGGAGGCTTTGTGATGCGCGCCGAGCGTGTGGGAGCCGATACGCTTTTGGCTCGCATCGTCCAGATGGTCAGCGAGGCGCAGCGCAGCCGGGCGCCCATTCAGCGTCTGGCGGATGTGGTTGCCGGGTGGTTTGTGCCAGGCGTGATTCTGGTTGCCGCGGTGACCTTCGTCGTGTGGGCGTTGGTTGGGCCTCAGCCCGCGATGGCCCATGCGGTCATCAACGCCGTCGCGGTTCTCATCATCGCCTGTCCTTGCGCACTCGGTCTGGCGACGCCGGTTTCCATCATGGTGGGGACAGGTCGCGGCGCTCAGGCGGGCATTTTGATTAAGAACGCAGAGGCTCTTG
>JAUYEE010000335.1 GCA_030691545.1 bacterium
AGCCGTCGGGCCCTCTCGCTCTCACACGGCAACCACGCCACCGGGCTGTTTGTTCGTTCGCCGGAATCGCTGCTTAAGCCAAAAAAAGTACTTGACACGTTTATTCTTGAATGCTAATCTTCGAATAAAATGAATAAAGGATGCATCTATGCAAGAAAAACTCTATGAGCTCCATGCGCAGATGTGCCAGGTCTTCACTTCACCCAAGCGACTGGAGATCCTAAATCTCTTAAGAGACAACGAGTTGTCCGTAGGTGAACTATCGAAACTGGCTAAGGTCCGCCAGGCAAACCTCTCCCAGCATCTAAGCATCTTACGAGAAAAGGGTATCGTGAAGGCACGGAGGGACGGTGTTAGAATCTACTATTCTTTGGCGAATCCTAAGATCATTAGAGCCTTTGACATAATGCGAGAAATTCTGCTGGAGAAGTTGGCACAGACAGAAAAACTATCCCGGGATTTACACAAGGTAAAGGTTTAGACAACTATTTTTTTTCGCTCAAACATATCAGTCTATTCTAATAAAGGAATGCATTCGCCATGGCAGAATAACATTTTTCAGAAGAACAGGAAGATAAAGCAGGTTTTCATGAGCGTCATCTTCGCTATTATCCTCATTGGTGGCTGGTTCTATCCTATCTTAGGCTACTTTGTTCCCCTATGCATGCTCTTAGGTGTGAGCATCAGCTTCTTTAAGGGCAGAAAATGGTGCGATTGGAAGATGGAGTGCCGGATTGGCGAGCCATGGGGTACCCGGTCGCTATGGAAGATGAAGGAGATGACTCTGGGCGGGAAAGCAGCCCAGATGTCTGAGCGCTGTTTTTGCCGATCATCGTTCACGATTTCCGTGAACCGATGGTGTTTCTGTTCAGCTAAGATCAGGCAAAGGAGTGAGACATGCGGCTAAGGAAGCTTGAGAATATGTCGGGAGACGAGATCAAACAGGCGGTAAAAGATAAGTACTCCCAGGTGGCGCTTACGGTGGGCGCAAGGTTCAATTTCCCGGTGGGCCGGAAGTTCGCCGAAAGCGTGGGCTATCCGAGAGAAGTGCTGGACGAGCTGCCCGCAACGATGTGGGAGTCCTTCACAGGAGCCGGGAATCCACAGCCTTACGCCGATCCCCGGCCTGGCGAGACTGTGCTGGACCTGGGGTGCGGGGCCGGACTCGACCTCTATTTCTACGCCACAGCCGTTGGGGAGGACGGGAAGCTCTACGGTCTGGATATTTGCGAAGCGATGATCAGTAAGGCGAGGAAGAACCTCGAATCTGTGGCCAGCCGGGCGGTGGAATTCCTCAACGCCGCTGCCGATGCGATCCCGCTGCCCGATGCTTCAGTTGACCTCGTGACATCCAACGGCATCTACAATCTCTCGTCCAACAAGGACGCGGTGATGAGGGAGGTCTACCGCGTGCTCAAGCCTGGCGGCCGAACCGTCTTCGCCGAAATCGTACTGAAGTCGCCTCTTCCCAAGGAAATCCGCACGAACATTGACGATTGGTTCCGCTGTATAGGCGGAGCCCTGCCGGAGGCGGAGTTCCTTTCTCATCTGCAAGCTGCAGGGTTCCATGACGCCCGAACCCTGCGGAAGGGCCGAAACGCGAGAACCGGCCACGAACTGGCCCTCTGCGCCGTCATCCGGGCCGAAAAGTAAGATAGCCAGATGATAGATCAGTAAGCGATAGGAGGTCCAAATGTTAGGCAAGATAACCACGTTCGCTCTTGATCGGCCGAAGACAGTGATCGGCCTGGTTCTGATAGTGACCTTTCTCTTCGCCTCCCAGTTTCCGAAGATTAAGATTGACACGGACCCAGAAAACATGCTGGAGGCCGACCAGCCCGACCGCGTTTTCTACGACCGGGTGAAGAAAGAATTCGGCATTCACGACTTGATCGTCGTGGGGATCGTAGATGAGAAGGGGATGTTCCGACCGGAATCGCTGGAACGGGTGGCAAGGGCTACATCGGAGATCCTCAAGATCAAAGGTGTTGTCATCGAGGATGTGGTGAGCCTCACCACCACCGACAACGTCAAATCCTCAGGAGGGCTCCTAGATATTCACCCGGTGATGCGGGAGGTTCCCCGCACTCCCGAGGCCGTTGACCAGCTCCGAAGAGATATTACGGAGAACCCGTTCCTGCATGAGAAGATCGCCTCGGCCGATGGCACGGCCATCGCCCTGTATGTCCCTATTCGAAAGAAGGACATGAGCTACCGGGTGGCTGGGGAGATCGAGACCATCCTGAAGCGCGAGCTCCTCCCGGGACAGACCTATCACCTGGCCGGTTTGCCGGTAGCGGAAGACACCTTCGGCCATGAGATGTTCCTCCAGATGGCGGTCGTGGCGCCAGTTGCTTTCATGGCCGTTATGGCTCTCGTGTTTCTGCTCTTCCGCAGAATCGCGTTCCTCGTTCCGGTCGGCATGGACGCCATGTTTTCCGTGGTATGGGCCATGGGTCTTCTAATTGGAACCGGCAATACCGTCCACATTATGAGCTCCATGATCCCGGTCTTCCTGATGCCGTCGGCCATCACGGACGACATGCACATCCTGAGCGCGTTCTCCGATCGCTACCGCGCTCTGGGCGGGGACAAGCGGCGCGCCATGCTCGAAGCCATGCGGCCGATCTACCGTCCCATGCTCTTCGCTGCGCTTGTGACGGCGGTCGGTTTCGCCTCCCTCGCGCTGGCCGACATCCCTCCGGTGCAGGTATTCGGCCTGTTCGTCGCCTTCGGGTGCATCGTCGATTGGGTCCTCTCCATGACCGTCGTGCCCGCGGTCGTCGCTCTCATGAGCGAGGAGCGGCTCAAGAGAGTCCTGCCGCGTCCTCACGCGGGGTCCGGGCCGTCCCTCCTCGACCGGCTCCTCCGTTCCATCGGCCGTTTCGCATTTGCCCGCGCGAAATGGGTGCTTTTTGCGAGTGCGCTGCTGATCGTTGCCGGCGTCTGGGGCGTCATGCAGATACGCGTCAACGACAATCCCGTCCGTTGGTTCAAGTCGTCTCATCCCATGCGGGTGGCGGACACGGTCATGAACCGTCTCTTCGGCGGCACCTACATGGCGTACCTTATCGTGGAAGGAGCCGAGGACGGAGCAATCAAGCGCCCCGAGATCATGTCCTACATCGCCCGTCTCCAGGAATATCTGGAAAAGCAGCCTCTGATAGGCAAGACGTCCTCGGCAGCGGACATCGTCAAAAGGATCAACTTGGTCCTCCACGAGAACGAATCCGCCTACAACGTCATCCCGGATTCGGCGGAAGCGGTGGGGCAGTTCCTCTTCCTGTTCCAGTCCTCCGGCGACCCGGACGAGCTGGACAACTTCCTGGATCTGACAGCGCGCAGGGCCAACATCTGGGTTCAGATGCGGGGCGGCGACAACCAGCAGATGCAGGCCGTGGAGGGTCATCTGGCGCAGTTCGTCCGGGCGAGTCCTGCTCCCGCCGGGGTGACGCTCCGCTGGTCGGGCCTCACCTACATCAACAAGGTCTGGCAGGGCCTCATGGTCGGCGGGATGTCCGGCAGGGCCATTCCCGGAAGCTTCGTGGTTATCTTCCTGCTCATGGTCGTGGCGTTCCGCTCCCTGCTGCTGGGCGCACTCTCGATGATTCCGATGGGGCTCGCCATCCTCTTCTCCTACGGTCTTGTGGGATGGGTGGGAAAGGATTTTGACATGCCCATCGCGGTTTGTTCCTCCATCGCCTTGGGGATGGGCATCGACCTCGCCATCCACTTTCTCGATCGCTTCCGGGAACACTATGGGTCGCATCGCGATTTGGAAGGGTCGACCCGGCACATGTTCGGCGAGCCGGGGCGCGCCATCGCGCGCAATGCCGTGGTGATCTCCCTGGGATTTCTGCCGCTCCTCGCATCATCCCTGACACCCTATGTAACGGTGGGGGCGTTCTTTGCCCTGCTCATGGTGTTCAGCACTCTTGCCACCCTGTTTATCCTTCCGGCGGCACTGCGTATCGTCGGGCGGCGAATAGCGAAAGGAGGTAAATCATGAAGTTAGAACGCGCGCTCAGAGGCGTAGCGGGAGCTTTTGTGCTGGTCTCGCTACTACTGGCACATTTTCACTCCCCCTGGTGGCTTATTTTCACGGCTTTTGTGGGGCTGAGCCTTCTGCAATCGGCCTTCTCCAACTGGTGTCCTATGAAATCAGTGCTTCAATGGCTTGGTATGAAGAGTTGTGAACAGGAGATCGAAAACCTTAAGAAGGGAGGTCTTCAAGGATGAGGATGATCTTTAACTTAGTGGCTGTTACGCTGCTAAGCGTGGGCTTGACTGTTGCGGCAAAACTTCATGGAGAGCAAGAACCCCTCACTGCGACCCAGATCGTCGAGAGGTCTCAGCTTGCGTTCTACTACCAGGGTCACGATATGAAAGCTCAGGTCACAATGGAGCTGATCAGTAGGGACGGCCGCAGGCGAACACGCGTCATGACCATGTTGCGGCGTGATGAAACGGAAGGAGGAAACCAAAAATACTTCATCTATTTCCACGAACCTGGCGATGTCCGCAGGATGACCTTCATGGTCTGGAAATACCCAACGAAGGAAGATGACCGCTGGATTTTCATCCCTGCTGTGGATTTGATACGCAGGATTGCTGCTGACGACAAACGCTCAAGTTTCGTGGGGTCCGACTTCACCTACGAGGATGTGTCGGGACGGGATGTAGCCTCGGACACCCACACCCTCCTGCGGTCGGAAAGACTCGGCGATAGGGACTGCTATGTGATCCAGAGCGTACCCAAGGAGCGCGCTGAATATACGAAGCGGCTGTCCTGGATCGACAAAAAGACCTTCCTCCCAATAAGGGAGGAATACTACGA
Organism: bacterium; assembly: GCA_030691545.1. Classification (GTDB taxonomy): domain Bacteria; phylum Auribacterota; class JABMQX01; order JABMQX01; family JABMQX01; genus JAUYEE01. The sequence goes on from JAUYEE010000335.1 coordinate 4,838, forward strand.
CGCCCAGAACGAGCTTTTTCGGGTTTTCACGGCAGACAAGATCGAACCGATCACCGTCGGCGATGCCGAAGAGCAGAAGTCGTTTCCTACTGTCACCGGGCGTACCATGAAGAATGAGAAGACCGGACACCGGACGGAGGTCACTTTCAAATCGGTGTCCTACAATCTTGGGGTGAAGGACGAGGATTTCGGCGAACGTAACATGCGAGTGCCCCCGGGTTCCTGGATTCGCTAGGCAACCGGTAAGTCCGATCAATGGAACAATGTTGCGTAAGACGCCTGGAGATGAGGATGAACAATCTACACCTGGGATTGCGGATCTTGATTGTCCTGGCTCAATCTATAGGCGTTGCCGTTGCGCAAGACGGACAAAAGGAGAAGAACATAGAGATTCACGGGTTCCTTATGGGGAACTTGTCGGGCCGGACAAGTGGCCAAGGACCGGGCGGCAAAGAGGGAGGTGGTCTCATTCTCGGTGAAGAAAGGCTCCGGTTGGACATCTACACATGGTCAGAATCCATCGAGGCCTCGGCTCGGGCTAAGGGAGACCTACTCCACGACGCGGTGGCTGAGGAGTTCGATGTGGACCTGCGTGAGGCGTACCTGGACTATACGACAGGTGACTTCGACTTTCGTCTCGGCCGGCAGATTGCCACCTGGGGCGTGGGGGATCTTATCTTCATCAATGATGTCTTTCCGAAAGATTGGGTGTCGTTCTTCTCGGGAAGACCGCTTGAGTATCTTAAGCTCGGAGTGGATGGACTTCGTACCCGCTACTCATCAACACCGGTCAACGTTGAACTGCTGTTAATGCCCTCGTTTGAACCAGACAATATCCCGACGTCAGAGCGTTTTTTCCTCTTTGATCCTTTCTCGGATGTTCCATCCAGAGACCAGGAAGAGCCCGAGAGCACCTTCAGTAACACCGAGCTGGCCTTCCGGCTGTACCGGAGGATCGGAGGCTTCGACGTGTCGGCCTATGCCTACAGGGGCTTTTGGAGGACGCCAAGCATGAGGCCGAACGACTTCGCAGCGCCCACCCGAGTCACCGCTTTCTATCCTGACCTGTCCGTCTATGGAGCGAGCGCTCAAGGAAGCGCACTCAGTGGCATATTGAGCTTTGAGACCGGATACTACCATTCCAGGGAGGATGAAGCCGGTGCCGATCCCACCATCCCAAACTCCCAGATGCGTTTCTTGGTCGCGTACCAACGACAGCTCTGGGCGGACTTCACCCTCGGTGTCCAGTACTACACTGAGGTCATGGAGGGCTATTCCGCCTACAAGAGCTCTCTTGCGCCAGGATTTTCCACAGACAGGGAGTATCGCGACACCGTCACACTGCGTTTCGACCAGCTCCTGAACCACCAGACATTGAGGCTGTCCTTGTTCACCTTCTATAGCCCCGCAAATGACGATTATCTCATTCAGCCTCAGGTGTCCTACAAGCTCTCTGACAATCTCTCTGCCAGTCTAGGAGCGAATATCTTTGGTGGAGAGAAGCGTACGACTTTTCTGGGGCAGCTTGGCAAGAATGACAATATCTATCTGTCGGTTCGTTTCGATTTTTAGGGGCTCAGGAGATCGAAGAGATTTACTCGGACTTCAATGCGAGCAGTGCGATCGCGCGACAAGTGGCAGGTGCCGTAGACTCTGCAATTAGAGACCCGAAGAATGGAGCCGGGTTCCTCCGAAACAAGCAAAGGAGGTGATGCCAGCAGGGACCACGGCGTGGGCCGCATGCACTTTTTGCCCCCCTCAGGGCACTGCCGACAGCACCGCTCCCAAGCTGCAGCCGCGCCCGCCAGGCGGTTTTTGCTGACAAGAGACGGAAGAAATTTGTTACAATATCAGGCACATGAGGCGCCATGGGTTGAGAAGGCCCTTCTGAGCTTCCCGCACCGTCTATTTTGTCCCGGAGGACGTGCCAATGCCCGGCAAATACATCGCGGAAGTCACCATCGAGACATTCGAGGAGGATGTCCTGCGGAGGTCGCAGACCGCACCGGTACTGGTGGATTTCTGGTCGCCTCGGTGCGCTCCGTGCCAGATGCTCTCCCCCACCCTCGAGAAGGTGGTCAGAGACCTCGCGGGCAAAGTCTTCTTAGCCAGGGTCAATGTGGAGGAGTTCCCCGAGTTGGCGGACGATTTCGGCGTGCAAAGCATTCCCGCAGTGAAGCTCTTCGCCGACGGGGAGGTGGTTGCTGAGTTCACGGGTCTGCTTCAGGAGCCGCAGGTGCGGGAGTTCCTTGAGAAGGCGCTCCCATCGGGAGCCGACACGCTCTTTGCTCGCGCCGACGAGTTGCGGCGAGAAGGCCGCCTGAAGGAGGCGGAGTCGTTCGCCCGCAAAGCTCTCACGGAAGACCCCTCGCATCCCGGCGCCCGAAGTATCATCGCCACGGCGGCGATGGCTCGGGGAGATGTTGACGAGGCTCTGAACCTCATCAAGCAGATGGAATCCCCTTCAAAAGATATGCAGTTCCTCGCCGATGGAGCGGAGTTCTGGCGATTGTGCACAAAAATGGACGCTGGCGGTGAGGCGCCGGAAGCGCAGCCGGACGACCTTGAGGCGAAGCTCAGCCGTGCGGCGTGTCTCGCCGTGAGGGGGGAACACACGCAAGCCCTGGACGTGTTATTAGAAACAGTGGAAGCGAACAAGGCGTTCCGCGATGGTTTCGCCCGAAAGGCCATGGTATCCCTATTCGTCGTTATGGGCCTGGACAACGCGATCGTGAAGGAGTACCAATCACGTCTGGCACGTTTATTGTTTTAACCTGCCCGAAAGGCGACTGCTGAAAGCGGTCGCGAAAAGCGAACGCGTATGGTTCGAGTCAAAAGGTTCTCTCACAAAAGGACATGACGTAAGGAGTCGGGGGATGAGAAAAAGAACATGTATCGCAGTGTGTGCCCTTCTGGCCACTATCGTGCCGAGCGTTTCCGTAACTGCGGTGGAGGTGGTTCCGGGCGAGATCCTTGTCAAGTTCAAACCCGGAGCAACGGACAGGCTTGCTCAGCAGACCGTCTCCGCGCGCGGAGCGGACGTGCTTTACACCAGCCCGTATGCAGGATTTAGAAAAGTCCGGGTCCGCCGCGCCGCATTGACGGAACGCGTCATCGAGCAGCTCCGGCGAAATCCGTGGGTCGAGTATGCCGTCCTCAACTCTATTGCCCACGCTCACTGGTCTCCCAATGATTCGTACTATCCTTATCAATGGCATTTCGATGACGAGAGGTTGGGCGCGAATCCTTACGGCGGAGCGAATGGCGGCGGGATTCGTCTCGAGCCCGCCTGGGACATCTCAACTGGCAGCGGCGTCGTGGTGGCGGTTCTCGACACCGGCGTGGCCTATGAGAATTACGGCTCGACGTACCTACGAGCCCCGGACCTTGTTTATACGCTTTTTGTTGCCGGTTGGGACTTTGCCAATAACGATTCTCATCCCAACGACGACCATTCCCATGGCACCCACGTCACCGGCACCATCGCCCAGAGCACCAACAACGGTATAGGCGTGGCGGGCGTGGCGTACAACTGCTCCATTATGCCCGTCAAGGTGCTTAACAGCAACGGCCAGGGAACGTTGGAGTGGCTCGCGGATGGAATCTACTATGCGGTGGACAATGGCGCCGATGTCATCAACATGAGCCTGGGCTGGCCGCCGGGGTACGACCCAGGGCAACCTCTCAAGGACGCCCTCGATTATGCTTATGATAACGGCGTCACCGTCGTATGCTCCTCGGGAAATGACTCGGCGGGCACGGTCAGCTACCCCGCCGCCTACCCTACGACCCTCGCCGTTGGGGCCACTCGCTACGACGAAACGCGACCGTCCTATTCGAACTACGGCGATGCACTCGACATCTGCGCGCCGGGCGGCGACCTAACTGTGGACCAGAACGGCGATCTCTACGGCGACGGTGTCCTCCAGAACACGTTCAACCCCACGACCCGGAACCCCAAGGCCTTCGGGTACTGGTTCTTCAGCGGCACGTCCATGGCGGCGCCCCACGTCTCCGGCGTCGCGGCTCTTCTCATAGCGAGAGGCGTCGCCACACCCGATGATGTTCGTTACGCCCTTGAGTCAACCGCGGAAGATAAGGGCGCCTCTGGGTGGGACGCTGTTTACGGCTGGGGACTCGTTGACGCCTACGCTGCCCTCACCGTGCCCCTTGTCTACTCCTCGACCGATGGGGACCTGATGTCCTTTGAGCAACAGGAGGTTTCCCCTCCCTTCACGGCAGTGCTCACAGGCAAGGAGGACGTGCCGGGAGAGGGCGTGGAATACACGTTTGCTCTGGGAGGCTTCGGTGAAACTGACATCAACATCGGAGCGGCGTCGCCCGCGACGAACCTCGCGGCCTACGAGACATACACTCTCACCTTCACAAACACCAGTGTGAATGACTTCTACAACATCATGGTGTACGTCAAGACGGGCGCGGGGGAAACCATCTACCAAAGCGGTTATCTGGCTCTCATGCCGGGCAATAGCGCCGACTGGCACCTTAACCTGACTGGCATCCCGAATCTCAACGATGTCCGGGAAATTGGTTTCGGGCTGAAGGCGTACATCGGGCAGGGCTTCGGTCTCGCCGATGAGATGCGCATCAAGGTCAAACAAAAACCGAATGTCCTATGACGGCGGCGCCGTAATGCCCTCCATTCCTATTCAAGAATTGCGCATTTGTGAAAGGCCCTGAGGGGCAATGCGGTCAAGGGTGATTGTCAGAAAACGTCAACTGAGAATCCTGATTTTGCGGAGGAGCGGAAATCACATCCAGACCATCTAAGCAAGCGAAATCCTTCCTATTGTTCGTTATGAGCGGCACATTGTAGAGCTGCGCGGTTGCCGCAATCCAAGCATCTGAGTGATGAATTCGTTTGCCTTGTTGTTCTCCTCTTGCCCTGATCTCAGCCCATTTCATGCAAAGAGGCTCATCAAAAGGACAAACAACGTAATTCCGCAGAATCTGTTGTAGTTCGGCAAGACGCTGTGCGCCCCATTTGGCTCGAAAAGCTCCGAAATACAACTCGCCGATAGTGACGAAGCAGACCATCAAGCGAGTCCCTTTCATATGCGTTTTGTACCAGTCGGCACGAGAATCGCGTTTCAAGAGATATGAGATAATATCAGTATCAACAACGACGGCACTGCTCACGCTGGGTCCTCTTCCAAGTCTCGGGCGCGAGCCGCGCGAATGCTATCAATGAATTCATCTACCCCTTCACGCTCTGGCCACAACTTAGAGGCAACCCGGTCAAAATCTATGATTGCCTCAACTTCTTGTTGCTCAGCGAGGCTTGCCCAATCCTTTGGGGGCCCGAAAAAGGCAGCATCCCGGTCAAGAACTTCGATTCGTTCAATCTTGAACTCACGAATCTTGCCCGCGGATTCCCGAGCCTCACCAGTGAGGCGCGCGTGATGTGTGAGCGCCGACAAAACTGCGTATTTATCCCTTTCATCAAAGCTGCACCCGATGGAGGGCCCAATGGCAGGATGGATGCGACAACGAAACCCAGTCTCCTTAAAATCCCCCATCAAAAGCCGTCCCTCTAATGTTCTTCTGGCCTCGACAGGTTGCCCCATTTGGGCGGTCACCTTTGCATAAATCTTGGGGGTATAAGAAGAAGCAATCCGTTGTTTTTGTTGCCTCTTAAAAGTGAAAGAGATTTCATTGATTCCGCGATTGAAAAGCTCTCCTTGCTTCTTTAGTGCTGATAATACGCCTCTATCGTAACCCCTTGGGAAAGATTCACCGTCTTGCCCCAAGCTTTCTATACCTTGAACCAGGCATTCAACGGCCTCTTCCCCAAGATCAAATGTCTCGAATATCTCGGTTTGTATCTCTTGCGTCCTAAGGGGTAAGTCACACAATATGCGGAGACTTCCCCTTTTGATTCCTTTTATTTGAAGGGCACAACTGGCTTCTATTTTAGCCCCCTTTCGGCCCCGCTGCGCGCTTTGGGCTTGTCCTTGCAGAACTTGCGCGATTCTTTTCACCCCCGTCTGTAACCAAAAGCCAAAGAAGAGAAGATCATCGAGCGCAATGCGGTTATGCTGGACGGCTGTTCCCTGGAGCTTTATCTCAAGTGTGGCCTGATAGCTTCGCGTGGGCATTGTGACCCTCCAAGACGATCCCAAATGTTGGCGCAGATATGGACGCAAACCGCTTCCGACTTTCAAATATATTCGCTTCTCTTCACACATTTGTCAACCCCTGAATCAAAGGAATATTTCCGTTCAGAGCCATCATTCAATGTTGGCTGTCCTGTCAGGCTCTGGTAGAAT
>JAUYEE010000293.1 GCA_030691545.1 bacterium
CCGTGTCCGATGGTGTAGTAATCGCGCACCTCGAGGGAATCCACGACGACCTTGAGCGTGTCGTAGTAGGACTTCCGGAGTTGGTCGGCGCGGCGGTCAAGCTCGGCGAGGTAACGAGCGTTCTTGACGGCGATGGCAGCGGGCGCGGAGATCGCCGCGAGGAGCTGAAGGCCTTGCGCATCGAATTTCTCAACGCGGCCGACAGTATCCAGGTAGAGAATCCCCTGAAGCTCGCCGTCGTGCAACATCGGCACGCACATGGCAGAGCGAATGCCGTGAAGAGATATGCTCTCGCTGCCGCGAAAACGCGCATCGTGCGGAGCGTCCACCGTGAGAATCGCCTTCGCTTCGTCGGCGGCTCTTTTCAGAAGGGTTCGGCTCACTACAATGCTATTCGCCGAGGAGATGCCCTTCACCTTCTCCGCGACGGGGTGGAATTCCCCTGCCTCTTCGTCTCGCGTGAAGATAACCCCACGGTGCGCCGGGATGACCTCGAAGACATAGTCCAAAATTTTCCCGAAAAGGGATGCCAGGTCCCGTTCGAGAGCGAAGCTCTCCGTCGCTTTGACCAATACCAGATACGCAAGGCGAAGGGCGCCCCCTTCCCGGTTAGCCGCTGCATCGGCTGAAAGCTCGCCAGCAGCAGCGGCAGCCACACGGAGTTCCGTAGCGATGGTCAGCTCCGACTCCCGGACTTCCACGAGGGTCGCGGCAGGGCTTTGAGGGTAACCGGGCGTGTCCTTGATGATGACGTCGAATACGAATTCCCCGATAGAAATGCGGTCACCGGTGCGGAGGACGCGCACCTGCACAGGCTCGCCATTGACCCTCGTGCCATTTCGGCTGCCGAGGTCGGTCAAAACGAGTCCTTCTTCCCGCTCCTCGATGACCACGTGGTGGCGGGAGACCAGTGCTCCGGGCAGTGGAACGTCGTTTGTGGGAGCGCGGCCGAGGGACAGCCGCCTCCCGAAGGGGAATGTTTGGCCGGCCAGTTTTCCCGTTCTGCCCACTAACAGCGCATCGCGCACAGTACGCACCTCCCGGCTCAATGGACCCATTTCCGGGGTGGCATGGGCATCTTGCCCATGATCCCACGGGCGAGCCTTCACGGACAGGGCCGCCTCCGCACACTCTGCAGTTCCATCCTCCCCTCCATCCTGTCCATCGTGCAATCCTGTCAAAATCTCTTCGCTGTCTCTTCAACCTCCCGGACAGAATCCGCCGCATTTTATCTCAAATTCAGGTTCTTCATGATCTTGGAGAGATAGGACTGCTGGATGCCTAATTTCTTCGCCGCGTCGGTCTGCTTGTTTGCGGACTCCGCGAGGGTCTTGCGAACCAGTTTCGTTTTGAAGTTCTTGATGATGGTGTGGTAGTCAGACCCCTCGAAAAGGTCCCCCGGGCCTTCTCCTTTCAGAGCCGCAGGCAGATCAGCCGCTCTGAGGACACCATCATCGCCGGAGATGATGAGGCGGCGGATCGCGTTCTCCAGTTGCCGGACGTTGCCCGGCCAGTCGTACTCCATCAGCACCCCCATTAAACCGTCCTCGAGAGTGATTGTTTCCGCAAAGGACTCCCCTCGATGACGCTCAACGAAAAACTCGACGAACTCAGGGATTTCATCTTTTCGTTCCCGGAGGGGCGGGACGGTGATTTCACAGACGTTGAGACGGTTGAGGAGGTCCCGCCGGAACGTCCCTTTTTCAACCGCGGTGAACAGGTCCGTGTTCGTAGCGGTGACGATCCGGACGTCCACCTTGATGTTCTCGTTCCCGCCGATTCTCTGGAACTCGTACTCCTGCAACACCCGCAGGAGATTGGACTGAATTTCCAGGTCGAGGTTCGCAATTTCGTCAAAGAAGACTGTCCCCCCGCTGGCGATCTCAAGCTTTCCGATTTTCCGGGCGTTCGCTCCTGTGAAAGCTCCTTTCTCGTAACCGAAAAGCTCCGAGTTAATCAGTTCCTTCGTGAACAACCCGCAATCCACCGCGACAAAGGGCTTGGCGCTCCGCCTACTCCAGAGGTGGATGGACCGCGCGAGAATTTCCTTGCCCGTCCCCGTTTCCCCCGTCAGAAGAATCGGGGCGTCCGACAGGGCAAACCTTCTTGCGCGCGAGAGCATTTTCTGCACGACCTCGCTTGAGCCCACAAATCGGTAGTGCTCCTCAACCTGACGGGAAAGAACGTCACAATCGGCTTTCAGGCGGGAATAAGTCACCACGGCGGAAAGAGCGCTGGCGAGCTGCCCGGCGATGGTCTGAACCAGCCGAAGGTCATCCTGGCTGAACGCTCTCTCCCGGGTCAAATTGTCGAGGTGAAGAACCCCGAGGACCTCCCCTGGCCGTTCGGGTGGATGCGGTGCCGACGCGCGCGCCACGGGCTGGGCGGAGACCGAGGCCTGGGAGCCGACGCGGGCAGGCTTGCCAACAACTAACGGCACGGTAATCATCGAGAGAATGTTCTGGTCGCGGACGCTTTTGCTGCGCTCGAACCGCGTGTCCGCGAGAACATTGTTGGCGAGGATGGCTTTTCTGTCGCGAACTACCGTCTCGAGAACCTTCCGACTGAAGGGGACTTCAGGAGCGGGACGCGTCCGATCCTTCTGGTGAGAGGAACGGATTTGCAGCGGTTTGCCGGGCTCCTCTCGCAGCAGAAGAAAGCACCGTTCGGCAGGCATGACCGCGAAGAGCTTCGCCGAAACCTTCGCCATGATGTCATCCACAGAGTAGAGACCCGAGGTGATCTCAGTCATGTCGAGAAGCAGCTCGAGCCGACGGCGAAGCACCGTGGGCGTGCTCTCTTTGTCAACCGGTTCCTTATCCTGCTCGACCACGGAGAGCCGGTGGCTGCCCATTTTCTCGATGCTCTGCCAGCCAGCGGGGAGCGTGATTTCTTCGTCCCCGATCGGGACCGGGCGGCGTTCTGTTGGAAGCTTCTCAAGGAACCTCAACGAGAAGTCGCCAATAGTAATGAGATCATTATGCTTCAGAGGGCTTCGCTGAACCTCCTTCCCGTTGACGTGCGTGTGGTTGAGGCTTCCCTTGTCGCGGATGGTGCATTTGTTTGCCTCCATGCGAATCTCCGCGTGCTCGCGCGACACGCTCGCGTCTTTCAGGGCGACGTCGCAGACATCGGATTTCCTTCCGATGACCGTGGTCGGCTTCTCCAGTTCGTGCGTGACCAATTCACCTTGTTTGTCGTTATAGACCAGCCAGGGCATTCTCTCCCTCCGAGACGTGATGAACGAGACACCGGGCATTCTTCCGCGAGCACCCCGCCTGACCGTAGCGCAGGCGTCCTCGCCTGCAATTCGTGTGGCATCGGCATCTTGCCCATCATCCCACGGCCGAGACGCCAGCGCCACTTCTCTCCACGCCCGTTGCGATGCTCGAGCAAGATTCATACCGCCAAACCTGTGGTAAGTCAAGAAATCATTCCAAATAGATATAATTGGGCGAGGGCAAGACGGAAGAAGACAGCTAAAGGCAGACGGAGCCGGCCTACCACAGATCACCGTATTGTCAAGGATAGACGTGGGTTATGGATTTGGACACAGGCACGTCAACCTCACAGAGATTTGGCACACAACTTGTACCCATCGCCAGCGTGTCGCTAAGCGCCCTGATGCAGCGCCTCTGCACTGCGACGAGAGGCGGGCAAAGAGAAAGCGAACAAAAATAGCAAGTCACACGGCACTGTGCTATCATGAAAAGTTAAAGAAGATGACGAACCCACCGAAACAGGGTGGAGGAGCAGACCATGAAGCCCCATGAGCGTGACCCCAAAGACACGGTTTCAGAAGATATGCAAACCGAGTATTCTCCGCCTCCGACGGGAATGGCGAGCGGTGAACGCACCAAGACGGAGACCGCGGAAGAGACACGTGAAAGGGAAGTGCCGCCGGAGCTCGACTACCTCATTCTGGGGAAGTACCGCCTCGTGAAGATGCTGGGAAAGGGGGGAATGGGGGAAATCTATCTCGCGGAACACACGGAACTGCGGAAGCTCGTGGCGATCAAAATCATCAGCGAACAACTGATGCACAGTCCTCAGTTCACGAGCCTGTTCAAGCGGGAGGCTCGCTCCGCGGCAAGACTCCAGCACCCCTACATCGCTCGCGTCTTCGACTATGGGGAGGAGAAAGGCAAGTGCTTTTACGTGATGGATTACATCCAGGGGCAGTCGCTGGCGGACATCATTGATACGTCTGGGCGGTTCCCCCTCAAAAAGGCGCTTGAGATTTTCCGGCAGATGCTCGAGGCGCTCGACCATGCCCACCAGGCCGGAATCATCCACCGGGACATCAAGCCCAGCAATATTCTGATTGATGAATCCGGCGCCGTGAAACTCCTCGATTTCGGGCTGGCGCGGTCCGTTTACGCCGAAGATAGCCTGACGGCAGTGGGACAAAGCCCTGGTGGAACGCCAAGCTACACCTCGCCTGAACAAAGACGCGGGGACCCGACCGACGCGCGCACGGATATATACTCCGCCGGGGTCACGATGTTTGAGATGCTTACCGGCGCGCTCCCGCGCGACGTCGCATCTCCCCGGGAACGGCTGTCGTCGGCCCTCAATAAGACAATCAATCCGCTTCAAAAAGTGCGCGCTTCTCAGGCAATCAATGTGGTGATGAAATGCCTCGCCGAACCCGGCGAGAGGTACAAGACCGCCCAAGAGGTGTTGGCGGATGTGCGGCGCATCGAGCGGGGAATGCAACAGCAGCGGTGGGTGATAAGGAGCGCGGCGGGGGCCGTTGCGGCGGCGGCTGCGGCTGTCATTGTCGTGTTGGCATTGACGCCGCCGAAGTTGCAGGCGACCGACGCGGTCAAATACCTCGAAGAAGACAAGTTCTCCAGGGCAGCGAAGCTCTTCGCCGAAATGACGCGGAAGAATCCGTCCGACGTCAAGAGCCGATACGGGTTGGGGCTTTCATACGTGGGCCTGGGTGAACTCGAAAGGGCGAAGGTCGAGTTCGAGAAAATCGCGACTTCGGCCGGCCAAGACACAACAGCCGACGAGGAAGGGCTGGCTCGCGTGGCCTACGCGAGCAGCGACGAGGACGAAGCGCTGAGGATTTGCCAGGAGGCGATTGACACCGGAAAGGAGCATACGCTCGTCCACGTCACTCTCGGTGACATCCACCGCCTGAGAAATCAGCTCGACCAGGCGGTTGAGGAATATCAGAAAGCTCTGGCCCGCAAGCCGATGTTCTCCTATCAGCTCGCGGAGGCTTACGCGGGACTGGGATACGTCCTGATGAAGAAGGGTGACTACGACAAAGCGATGGAAGCCGTCAAGAACGCCGAGGAGAAGAAATCTGGCGATGACGTCTCCGCATTCTTGAGGGAGGAGATCGCCCGGAAAACCGATGCCGCGCGGCAGGAGCGAATCGGCGACTTAGTGGACGAGCTGATCAAACAGGCAGAGCGAACGCAGCAGACGCCCCCCGCTGATACCTATGAGTCCAGACCTGTGGCCGTGGCCATTCTCGACTTGAAGCGGACGGGCCTGGCCCTTGACAGGGCGGGCGAATACGAGATGCTCATGTTCCATCTCAGCCGAGCCTTACAGGAGGGCAGACGAGTTACGGTCGTGGAGAGAGAAGTCCTCGAGGCGTTGTTGACGGAGTTGCGGCTGGGGACGACGGACCTGGCAGACCCAAGCGCAGCGCTCAGGCTAGGGAAGTTCCTTCCCGCGGGTTTGATCGTCGCCGGAACGCTCAGGGGCGAGAAGGGCCGGTTCGGCGTGGACCTTCGGCTTGTGGAAACGGAGACATCCGGGCTAAAAAAGATGCTCTCTCAGGAGCGACAGGGAGACGAGACCACTGTCGAATTTGCCGAGCGCCTGGCGAAGCGGCTGACGAACGAAGTGAGACAGCTCTATCCCCTCAAAGCGCGGATCCTGAAGGTGGACGCGAAGGAGGCGACCTTAAACATCGGCTCGAAACACGGTCTGGCGACGCGCACGGAAATGAATATCGTCGAGCTTCCCGAGAAGAAGGAAATCGGGAAACTCATCGTGAGGCAGGTCAAGGAGGAGTCGGCGCTGGCGGACATCGTCGAGGTAACAGGACAGGTTTTGCCTGAGATGGGCGCCGAAGAGACTGTCGGGAAGAGCAAACAATGAAACGCACTGGCCCCGCAAAAGAAAAAGTGCTGGCTGTCTGCCTGGCCGTGGTTCTGTCATGGCTGGGAGGATGCACCTATACGTGGCGGCCCAACTGGTGGAATTTCTACGAGAGGGGGTTGCAGCGCTCTTCGGAAGGGCAATTGCAGGAAGCCGCCGAGGACTTCGAGACCGCCGCAGGAGAAAAGGCGGGCGCAACGCTCCCTCGACCGAAAGATGCCCGCCGCGTCCGAACGTACGGAATGCACTTCATAGAAGACTATTTCCCTCACCGAGAATTGGGAATCGCGTACTATCGAATGAAGCGTTTCGCGGAAGCGGAGCAGGAGCTCCTTGTCTCACTGGATCACACGCCTTCGGCAAAAGCAAAAGCATATCTGAACTTAGTTCGGGCAGAAATGCTGCGTGAAAAACCGGCCCAAGACGCTCCTCCCTCTCTAAGACTCAGCACGCCGGTCGGGCCGTACCTCAACACAAGAACGGTCAAGCTCGCTGGCGTCGCTCGTTCCAAGAACCACGTATCGGCAATCCTGGTGAACGGACAGCGACTGTTCACTGAGCTGGCGGAGCAGGAAAGGGAATTTTCAACCGACCTGGAGCTAAAGCCCGGCAAGAACGAAGTAGTGGTCGAAGTCGTGGACCTCGTGCAAAAGTCCACGACGAAAACACTGTCCCTGAATGTGGACGTGCAGTACCCGACCGTGGCAATTGAGGATGTGGTCTGGAAAGACGCCGATACCGTCACGGTTCGGGGGACGGCGATGGACAACGCAGGCCTCTCACGATTGCTTGTGGAGGGAGAAGAGCAGCTCGTGGAAGAAGCTCCCACCGAGATGCCTTTCAGCGTGGATGCAGCATTGGAAGGCGCCGTGACAGTCGAGGTTTTGGATGTCGCGGGGAACCGCACACGCGCGGCGGTTCGCATCACGCAGGACATGCTTGAGTCGCCGAAGCCGGGCGCAGTTCGGCCGATTCTCCTGGCGATGCTCCCATCCCAAGTCGTGGCGGACGGCGACGGAATCGGCGTTCTCCTCGCCGAAGGAGCAGCCGCCGGCGACGGAACGCCTCCGCTTATCTCGCTGCGCGACGTGACGGATGGGCGGATCATCTACGACGAAGAATTCATCTTCGAGGGATTCGCCCGCGATAACGGGCGGCTCGCAGTGCTATCGGTCAACGGAGAAGACCTTCTCGGAGCGAGAACCGGCGTGCTCGTGAAGTACTTCACGTACCGGGCAACTCTAAGGACTGGCGAGAACACATTCACCGTCGTGGGTGTGGACCGCGCTGGCAACCGGGCGGAAAAACGCTTCACGATTCTGCGAAGGATTCAAGAACCGCTCCAGGTCGCGGCGAGGCTCACGCTGGGATTGCTGCCGCTTCAGCAAAACGGAGCGACGCTTTCGGCAACCAACCAGGTGTACGACTTACTCCTCGGGAGCTTTTTGGCTTCCGGGCGCTTCAATCTCGTGGAACGAGAAGAAGCAGCGTTCCAGGCAATTCTGACAGAGTTGAAGATAGGCAACTCGGAATTGGCGGACAAGACGACGGCCGTTCGCATCGGGCGGCTGAGAACCGCCGAGGGAATGCTCTACGGCAAGACCATCGAGGACGAGCAATCCATCACCGTGGACCTGTGGCTCGTGGACACGGAGACCTCCGAGATTCTCTTCTTCGCGGACGTGTACGGAGAGGACAAGACCCGCGACGAGCTGAAGTGGCTTGCGGATGGGCTGGTGTTGAAATTCAGGCAGCGATTCCCACTGGTCAAAGGAAAGATAACGGAAGTGACAGTCTCCGGTGTGTTCATAAACAATGGCTCAGCCGAGGGCATCTGGGCGGGGATGAAATACCTGGTTCTGAAAGAGGGCGAGGAACCGGGGTCGTTGAAGATGCGCGAAGTCAACGGAAGGGCCATGGAAGCTCGCGCTCGGACCGTCCAGAAGGACTCGTGCTTCGCGGAATATGCGGACAAGAGCGCTGGTTCCGAGGTCCAGGTGAATGACCCGGCCATCACGAAATAGAGCATTTGGAGTTCACAGGGTTTCTGTCGCTACCGCGCGAAAGGTCAAAACATGAACAGGAAACTCGGAGGGAAGCAGAACAATAGGGCCGTCTCTAACTGCTTGTCACTGGTGGCATCTCTCTTGGCTCTGATGCTAACCAGCGCTCACGCCCAGCAATCCGACGTCGAAAGGCTCAAGGAGGTCGTCGTGACGCCCGTGTCCATTTCCTCGGCGCCTCGGCCCGTTGGATCGGGCGCAAGGGCCCTGGGGATGAGCGCGTTCACGGCGGTCGCGGATGACGCGACAGCAGCGTCGTGGAATCCTGCGGGCTTGATTCAGCTCGAGCGGCCCGAAATCTCCGGCGTCTTTTCCTATCTGTCCCGAAGTGAGGACTTCACCTCGGGAGACTTGGGCCTGGACGTTAGCCCCGCGGACATGACCTCCTCCGACCTCAACTACCTCAGCGGGGTGCTCCCATTCCGGCTGTTCAAAACGAACTTCGTCGCTTCGGTCAACTTGCAGCAGGTGTACAGCTTCGACCGGCAGCTCGATTTCACCTATACGTCCCGATCGAGAGACGTAACCACAGAGATGCTGCCGATGGGAATCGGTCTGAGGACCGCTGTGGATTCCGAGACCACCTCGGAGATCGATTTCACGCAGAGTGGGAGTGTCTACGCGATTACCCCCGCGCTGGCAATTCAGATTACTCCGAGACTCTCCGTCGGCGGGGCCGTGAACTTCTACCGGAACAGCCTTTCCGAAAGCAATACGTTCACGGAGACGACAGACGTTCGTTGGCGTCAGGCGACGGACATACGATTGAAGATTCTCGGCCTGAAAGGCGCCGTGCAACCGGAGCCCATGAGCATCTATTCCGAAGGAGAACAGACGGAGGTCAAGGAGTTCTCGGACGTCGAGGGAGCCAACGTGACCCTCGGCACCCTCTGGAACGTCACGGGCAAGCTGACGTTGGGCTTGACCGCCGATCTCCCCTACACGCTCGACATGAGGGAGAAAGTCTCACTGAAGGCGAAGCCAACTCGGACGGTGGACCAGGATGGGAAGGTAACGATGTCTCGCAGCCCGTACGAGAAGGTCCCGGAGGTCGAAAGCAACGTGGAATACGATTTCCCTCTGACGCTCGGGCTGGGAGCTGCGTATCGGTTCTCGGACGCTTTCTCCATCGCAGGGGACGTGAGCTGGACGAACTGGTCGGAGTTTATGTTTCGCAAGGAGGATGGGACGGAAGTAAATCCCATCAACCAGGATACGACGACGGACGACGGGACCCTCGATCCGGTGAACGACACATGGGCGGTGAGGCTTGGCGCGGAGTATCTGTTCATCCTGAAAAAGACCGTCATCCCCCTGCGGGCAGGCGTGTTCCTCGAGCAGCAGCCGGGAGTGAATGACGCGGATGACGTGTATGGCGCCAGCTTCGGGACGGGCGTCTCCATCGGCAACGTCATTCTTGATGTCGCGTATCAGGCAAGGTTCGGCAACAACGTTCTGGGAGGCGTCTTCTCGAACGTGGAGGGAACGGACGCAGACACAGTCGAGCACCTGGCGTTTGCTTCGGTGATCGTGCACTTTTAGGGGGGCGAGAAACACGACGGTGTGAACCCACACCGCATGGCATAGCGCCTGCCCGATTCGGCGACAAGGCCTGCACCGCGATGAAAGCTTTGCTTAGTCGCTGCAGGACGTCGCGCGGGCGGCGGCCAGGGAAGGAGGCATCGTGATCAAGCTGAAGGTGATCCAGGGAGAGGAGAAGGGAAAGACCTTCAGGTGCAACGGGAAGGTCGTGGAAATCGGCCGGGCGCCGTCCAACACCATCGTTTTGAGCGACTCGATGGTGTCGTGGCGACACGGGGTAGTCGAGTTGAAGCGCAGTCGTTATGTCTATCGAGACCTCGCCAGCAAAAACGGCACGACCCTCTACCAGGACAAGAAACGGACTGTAATGAAAGGGTCGGTCCAAGCGAGGACCATCGGGAAGAACGATGAGCTGCTTCTCGGGGCGACGGTCTTGAAGGTCGTGGAAATGTCCTCCTCGCCCACGAAGAAGCCGGTCGCAGCGCAAGCGACGGACCCGTAGCGGGTGCCTTCTGTGTCACCCACAGAAATGCGCTCCGGGCGAATTACGGTCGGGCTGAGGACAATCCAGGGGCCAGACGAAAATGAAATGGGCTGTGCGGACAATCGCTGTGGTCTCGAGAATGGCCGTCTTTGGCTGGTTGGTGCTATCGCTTGACCAAAGCGACTGTGCCATTCCCTCCAGCACCCGGACAGGACTTTTCTTCCAGATTGAAGCAACGAGCTCCCTGCAACTCGACCCGCCCTCGCCAGCTCAGACCCGTGTCGGTTCCTCGGTGAAGATTTCGGGGTATCTGCTCGGTTCGGCAACTTCGCCACCCGGCGAGAGCGTCGTCATTACCTTCGTATCACCCTCCGGCGACTCAAAGGAGAGAACCGCGCTGACCGACAGCTCCGGCGCCTTCTCCTGCGACTACAGCCCGTCCCAGGCAGGGGACTGGATTGTCGAAGCTCGCTATCAGGAAGTAAACTCGGGCAACACGATTCACGCAGAGCCAAAGAGCTTCTCCGTGCTTTCAGCGGAGACCTATCTGATTGCCGACGTTTCCGCGAGTTCAGTGGTGGTGGGCGCGTATCTCGCAGTGGAAGGCGCCCTTCGCGCGAAGGAGTACCTTGACCCCACGGGGGGCATTCTCGGCGGGCAGACAATCGTTCTGACCATATATGATTCGAGTGGAAACCCCGTTGATTCCCGGATAGCGACGACCAGCGGCACGGGACGGTATCGTTTCTCGAACGTGTCCTTGCCCTCGAGCGGAAAGTGGTTTGTGCGGCTGCGCTTCGATGGAAACGGGAGTTTGACTCCATCGGCGACGCAACTTCTGCCGGTTCGGGCAAGGCCCTCGGCAGGGTACGCCGTCATCGTCGCAGGGCAAGTGCCGGGGGGATCCGGGCTGGATTCTCACAACAAGACCACCGACCGCGCCTATAAGAAATTCACGGCACGTGGCTTCAAGGACGAAGACATCTTCTACTTCCGATACGGCGCGCCCTCCGACCCGAGCATCTTCCCGGACGAGAAACCGAGGCAGGAACCGGGAGACGACGGAGACCTCGGAATCCGTGAGGCGATTGTCACCTGGGCGAAAAACAAGATGAACGCCTCGAACGGTCCGCTTTATATCGTGTTCGTGAACCACGGCAACGACGAGAAATTTTACGTGGACCCTTCCGCCGCAGATTTCGAGGACCGCATCATCCGCCCCGCCGAGCTGGACGGGTGGATTTCGCAGCTTGAGGATGGGCTTCTCGGAGCAGCCGCCGAGGAGGAAATCGTCTTCATTTATGGGGCGTGTTATTCGGGGAGCTTTATCCCCGGGCTCTCGCGCGAGAGCAAAAGGAGGGTCGTCATCACAAGCGCCGATCCGAACGAGCAGTCCTTCAAGGGGCCGATGGAAGAAGATGGAGTGCGGGACGGTGAGTTCTTCGTGACGCAGCTTTTCGCCGCCCTTGAAAGGGGGCTGAACCTGAAGCGAAGCTTTGAGGTCGCCACAGACGTTACCGAGGCGTACACGAGTAACGAAAGCGGAAACGGAGGTGTGAGCGACGGGCCCTATGCCGACCAGGCGGCACAGCACCCCCTCCTCGACGACAATGGGGATGGCAATGGAACGAACGACGCGCTTTCGGCATACCTGGGCAACGATGGGGCGGTTTCCGCGAAAATGATTCTCGGATATGATTACGCCGCAGACCAAACCGCCCGGCTGCTGTCGGTGTCGCCTGCGAAGCACCTCGGCCCGACGGACGGCGACCCGGTTCTCGAGGCGACGGTGAGTGATTCGACGAGGGCCGGAGAGATCTGGGTGACGATCAAGCCGCCGAAATTCGATCTCGGGGACCCCCAGTTGGGTGTCTCGGAACAGCGGGAGATCGCCGTACCGCAGCTTCACTTCGATTCTCAACCAACGACGGGCACTTTCCGCCTGTACAACTTCAACAAAGAAGGCTTCTCAGGATTCAATACGGCAGGGCGGTATGAGGTGTTTTACTTCCTGAAAGATTCAGAAACCGGCAGCCTTTCGGTGCTCAAGAGGTCGTTCGTGTATCGCAGCCTGAATACGGCAGACCAGCCGCCAAAGACGTTCGATCTGCTTGCGCCGGGGGACGGTTCCGTCCAAAACACCCTGCTATTCCTGGACTGGGAAGATAGCGTTGACCCTGAGAACCAGACCGTCAGCTACACGGTCGAGATTTCCACGGATTCCTCTTTTGCCGCTCCGGAGTTCGTTATCGAGGGGGTTGACGGAAGCGGCGTGATGGTTGACGAATTGGTCGGGTTGGACGATTTGACGCACTACTTCTGGCGGGTTATTGCAGTGGACTCGGATGGGAATCGAACGCCGAGCACCCAGAGCCTGAGTTTCGACACGAACGACACAAACGCCTGGGGAAACTACAACGTGCTAACGTCAATCGTCCGAAACTTCAACGACCCGGCAACGTGGCCTCCGGGGTCCGTGATCGAGATTCAACCGTACATCGGCACAATCTACAACCACTTTTACACCGCCCTGGTGCCCCTGGGCGACTACTCCGTTGATTCCGAGGCGCCGGAGTTCTCGCACGAGCACGACGATGCGCAGGTCATCGAGGAATCGCCTACCACGGTTCTTCAGTTGCCCGAACCGAATTCGGGCACGGTCACTGGAACTGTCAAGGACACAGCGACACTGTCCTCCATCCGCGGAGCGAGTGTTTGCCTCGAAGTTACGACGGGCATCTACACCGGAACGAAACTCGAGACGTTTTCGGGCGACGACGGCGGCTTCTATCTGAACGGTCTGTTCGGAGCGGTCGAATATCGAATTACCGTCGAGAAGAATTTCTACAGCACCTACCAGAATACGTTCACCCTGACAGCGGGGGAGAACAAGAACATCGGAACGGTACAGATAGGTTTTGAGGACGCCGACAGCGATGGCTTGCCGGATAACTTCGAGCAACTAATCGTGGACGCGGACCCCGGCGACGAGATAAACGACATCTGGGACGTGCATAGCACGGACGACTTCGACGGAGACGACGCAACAAACGGTGGCGAATGCGCTGCCTCAACAGACCCCACCTCGGCCGAATCTTTCCTGAGAATCGCGAGCGTCTGCAAACAGCCGGACGGCACGGTCACGATGACATGGACAAGCGAACCCGGCGTTTACTACGAAATCTATTACACCGACAATCCTTCCACCTGGACCAAGGCGGATGGGCCGATTGCCGCCTCCGTGGGCGAGACGACTTCCTGGACCGACGATGGGTCCAAAACCTCTCCACCGCCAGCGGACGCGACCATGAGGTGCTACCGCGTTCAGGTGTACTGACCCAACCTGCGCAGTTGGAATCGTTATCGGGCGAGAGCGCCCGCGGCAGCTCTTCTTCCAAAGCTCATCCCCCCATGAGACGTGCCCGTGACATTTCTGCCCGCCGGATCGGGGGGTGCGTTGCCCCCCCGGTGAAAAGAACTGAACAAAAACGTGGTTCTGGCGGTCAAAAACATTATAAGATAAACAAGGAAGGACTGTGCCCGGGCGCCCGGCGGAAGAAATCCCTACAGGGTGCTGCGCGAGGGCGATATGCGACACAGACCCGCGCCGGTTGGCTAACCCCTGAAGCCCCCAGAACAGGGCGGTGACGCCAAGCCTGCCAGGTGTCCTTTTCCATGTAAACGATAGGGCTACTCTTGCCGTATAATATATGGTAATAAAAGCGGAAAAGTGGGGGCCCCTGTGTCGCCCCGTGGCCAAGGCCCCGCTTGACGCACCGAAAAAGGAAGCTCGAGGCGTTCCCTCGGGCAGAGTGGCGACACAGATAGCTGAATCAGTCTCGCCAGTCCTCGGCCCCGAGAAGTTAGCCCCGATGCGCTGGCTTCTCTGCGGCAAAGGAACGAATCAAACAAGAATCGGAGAAAGCAATCGAGTGAGACGAAATCTCTACGTACTGATCCTCCTGGCCATTGTGGGCTGGGGCTGCACGCCGGTCCGGTACAGGGAATCTGCGGACCGCGAAACCTACAAGATCATTGGAGATAAACAGCAAACAGTCTTCGGAGAAGCAGAAACCGGCTTCACCATCGAAAAACAGCCGCTCCCGGAATATCTTCGCGGAACAGAAGGGACAACGGAAAAGCAGCCGACAGGCGAGGCGGCGGGTCCCATCAAGCTCGAGCTCTCCGAAGAGACCATCCAGCGCCTTACGGAAAGGCCCAAAGACAACGAGCTCGAAGTATTGAAAACGCTCGCCACACAACCCCTCACGGACGCGCGGGTCGCGACCCTTAACGACAGGGAATTGACCGTCCTGTTGAAGTTGCGGAACGAGGAGTTGGCTCAACTCGCCATTCCAACACCACCGAATGCGACAAAACTGACTCTGGCACAGGCTCTCGAGGTTTCCGTCGCCAATAGCCGCCTGTTCCAGGACCAAAAGGAACGACTTTTCCTTAGCGGCTTGAGCTTGACCCTTCAAAGGCATCTGTGGACACCCCAGCTCGGCTTAACAGGGTCGGCAGGCGTCGGCAAGGATGGAGCCGAGAGATCCATCAATGCCGACAGCAAATTCTCCGTGGGACAACTGCTTGCCAGCGGTGCAAACGTGGCGCTGAACCTGGGAACGAACGTCCTGGAGTTTTTCACCGGGGACAAGAGAAGGGCGGCGGCATCAGTCCTGTCGTTGAGCTTCACGCAGCCCCTGTTGCGTGGAGGCGGGAGGTTGGTTGCGATGGAGAACCTCACGCAAGCCGAACGCACCGTCGTCTATGACGTGCGGTCGTACATGCGTTTTAAGAGGCAATTCTCCGTGGATGTGGCTCAAAGCTACTACCGGACGCTTCAGGCCAGAGACACGCTTGTCAACAACCTCAGGATCTACATGAGCCTCCGACGGGACGTGATAGAACGCAACGAGATGCTCAAAGTGGAACGCGCGGGGGTCAGGTCATTAGACGTGGATGAAGTTAAGCAGGACGAACTCGCGGCAAGCGATGACCTCATTTTTGCTCGCCAGGACTACCTTGACGCCCTTGACGCCTTCAAAATCAGCCCACTGGGATTACCCACGGAAACGCCGATCGTTCTGGATGAGAAAGAGCTGGAATCGCTTGAGAAAAAAGCCGCGGCTGGGCTACCTCCACCAGAAGTCAAAGTGGAGGAGGCCGTGGAGCGCGCCCTTACGAACCGCCTGGACGTGATGACGGCACAAGACCAACTGGAGGACGCGGAACGCGCCGTCCTCATCGCACGCGACGCGTTACGGGCCGGGTTGGACTTTTCCATCTCGACGAGCACAAACACGGAGGCGCCCACGAAGGCCCTGAAGTTTCAGTTCGACGAAGGAAGTTACACAGCAAGCATTCTGGCCGACCTGCCAATTGACCGAAAGCAGGAACGAAACGCTTATCGGCAGGCGTTGATAAGCCTCGAGAGTGAGAAGCGGGCCTTTTCCCTCATGCGAGACAACGTCAAGCTCGAGGTTCGCAGAGCCTACCGCAGCCTGGAGAGGGCGGGGAGTACGGTTGAGATTCAGCGGATGGGCGTTGAATTAGCTCGAAAGAGGGTGGACAATACCAAGATGAGCCTGGAGGCCGGCGTCGCAGTCAGCCGTGATGTGCTGTTAGCTACACGCTCCCTCCTCGATACGCAACTCGCGCTGACGCAAGCCCTTGTCACCTACGAAATCGCGAAACTTCAATTGTGGCTGAGCATAGAAGAGTTCCACGTTGACGAGAAAGGTATGTGGGCCGAAGAAAGCCTTTCGGCAGAGGATGAAAAGAATGGCGACACAGCAGACACAGCAAAAACAGAAGAGAAGCCCGTCGCGCAATCATAAGATGAGGCGAAACATCATTATCGCTGTCGCAGTGATTGCGGTGGGAGGAATCGCCTGGGCAAAACTCTCCGGCGGCGGCGACCTTGAAGAAACGGAAGCGCTGTTCGCGGTCAAAAGGGGCGACCTTCTCATTTCGGTCCTGGAGTCGGGCAAGATTCAGGCAAACAAGTCGGTGAACCTCACCTGCGAACTCGAAGGGCAGAGCACCATCATCAGCATTATACCGGAGGGCACCTACGTCAAGGAGGGTGATGAGCTGGTGGTGCTCGACTCGGCCAGCTTGAGGGATGAAATCGAGCAGCAACAGATTACCGCAAAGTCAGCAGAGTCGGCGCGCACGCAGGCTTGGGAAGCCCTCGAAATCCAGAAGAACCAGAACGACAGCGACACCAAAGCGGCAGAACTCGCGCGAGACTTCGCGTTGATTGACCTGAAAAAATACACCGGCGAGGTTGCCTACAAGAAGGCTCTGGAAGCCTACCAGGAAGAGAAGAAACAGGAGAATACGGAAGCCAAGGTCACGGAACTGGCACCTTACTTCGCCGCTCTCGACCCTGAAAAGGACTATGTGGATGGTGACTGGCATCAGCAACTCCTGACAGCTCAGAACAAAATCACCAGTGCCAAGACCGCTCTGAAGTTAGCGGAAGACAAGCTGATAGGAACTAAGAAACTGCTGGACAGAGGATACGTGACGCAGACAGAGTGGGAAGTAGACCAGTTCTCTTATGACAAAGCCAAGATAGAGCTCGACCAGGCCAACGAATCAAAGAAGCTCCTGATCAACTACGACCACCCAAAACAGCTCACAAAATTCATCGCGGACGACCAAGAGGCGGAGAAAGAACTGGAACGAGCCAAGCGGAAAGCGGCCTCGCAAGTGGCTCAAAAGGAAGCGGACCTCGGAGCCAAGGAAGCCACCTCCAAAACCCAGAAACTTCGCCTCGACAAACTCACCGACCAGTTGGGAAAAACGGTTCTCAAGGCTCCTCAACCAGGACTGGTTATTTACGGGTCAAGCTCAGGGGAACCGTGGCGCCGAGAAAGAGGACTCGTGGCGGAAGGCGAGTCGGTCTATGAACGGCAAAAGTTAATCGAGCTTCCTGACCTCTCGACACTGAAAGTCCAGGTCAGTGTCCACGAGTCCGCTCGGGACATGATCAAGCCCGGGCAGGAGGCCGTCGTCACCGTGGAGGCGCTTCCGGGGCTGACGCTTCGGGGGCATGTGGACAAGGTGGCGATCTTACCCGATGCCCAGCAGAACTGGATGAACCCAGACCTGACAGTTTATCCGACTATGGTCCTGCTCGATGAACAGGCGGAGACCCTGAAGCCGGGCATGACCGCGAAAGTCGAAATCATCGTTGCCGAGCTGAAGGACGTTTTGTACGTGCCCGTCCAAGCTGTGAGCGTTCGCAATGAACGAGAGGTCTGCTTTGTAATCAAAGCGTCCGGGACCGTCGTAGTCCCCGTGGAGAGCGGCCTCGCCAACAACAATTATATCGAAATAAGGTCCGGCCTCAAAAAAGGGGACAAGGTTCTGACCTACGCTCCCGTCACCGTCAGTGAGGAGACGATCTCACGAAAAGCCAAGCAGCCGGGTGACGAAAAGACAACCCAGCCGTCGGGCGGACCTGCTGTCGGCACAACGGGCACGGAAGCTGCCCCGGAAGGAGAAGCGGCCCCGGACCGAGAGCAGAGAACCAGAGAGTTCATGAAAAACATGACTCCCGAGCAGAAGAAACAGATGGAGGAACGCCTGAAAAGCCTCGGCATTGAAGGCGACTTGAGCCCCGAGAGCATGACCC
Source organism: bacterium (assembly GCA_030691545.1). Lineage (GTDB taxonomy): Bacteria > Auribacterota > JABMQX01 > JABMQX01 > JABMQX01 > JAUYEE01. Next base: position 17,867 of record JAUYEE010000293.1, read on the forward strand.
CCGAGAAGATGAAGGAAATTCGACAGAAAATGATGGAATTGCGGGGGGGAGGGGCACCCGGGGGCGAAGGTTCCCGCCGTATGCGACCCGGCCAGACCGACCCGGCTGGCGCAGCGGCGCCGGGCCGCGAGGGTTCACCCCGCATAAGGCCGGGCCAGGGCGACCCGACTGGTCAAGGGCCAACCGGGGGGCCGGGCGGACGGCCAGGCTCTCGAAGAAATGAACCATCTCAGACACCATGAAAGCGAATCAAGAAGGATGCTGAAACGACAAAATCGCCCACCCGGGGAGAACAACAACTCCCAACCTGCCCAGACAAGGAATCACACGCTGAGGAACAGAATTCTTATCGGCGTGGCGGTAGTCGTGGTTGGTGGCATCGCCTGGTCGAGGCTGTCCGGAAACAGAGGGGCTTTTGACGAAGGAGCGCTATTCACAGCCAAAAGAGGCAACCTGCGGGTCTCGGTCGAAGAGACGGGGAAGGTCCAGGCAATAAAGTCGGTGACGGTGCGCTCGCAGGTGGAAGGGCAGACCACGATTATCAGCATTGTCCCCGAGGGAACGCAAGTGAAGGAAGGAGATGTGCTGGCCGAGCTTGACTCCGCCGATCACCGCGCAGAGATTGACAAACACACGATGCTGGTCAGTTCGGCAGAGGCTTCTCTGATAGACGCAGAAGAGGCACTGGACATTCAAAGGAACCAGAATGAGAGCGACATCAAGGCTGCTGAGTTGACGCGTGATTTCGCCCTGATTGACCTGAAAAGGTGCGCCGGGGAAGTGGCCTACAGGAAGGCGCTGGCGGCATACGAGAAGGAAAAGAAAGGCGACGCAGAACAAACGGAGGTTCCTGAACTGGCGCCCTGCTTCGCGACTCTGGACCCCGAGAAGGACTACACAGACGGCGACTGGCATCAGCAACTCCTGACAGCCCAGAACAAAATCGCCACCGCGGAGACCGCTCTCAAACTGGCGGAAGATAAGGTAAAGGGAACGGAGAAGTTACGGGAAAAGGGGTATGTCACGCAGACGGTACTGGAGGGAGACCGGTTCTCTTACGACGGAGCGAAGATGGGCCTCGACCAGGTTATCGAGGCGAAGAAGCTCCTGATCAACTACGACTATCCGAAGCAACTGGCCAAGTTCATCGCCGACCACGAAGAATCGGAAAAGAAACTGCAACGTGCGAAACGCAAAGCCAATTCGGCGCTGGCTCAAAGAGACGCAGACCTCGGCGCCAAAAGGGCGACCTGCCTTGTGGAGAAGACGCGCCTGGAAAGGCACCAGGACCAGTTGAGTAAGACCACGATTCGGGCGCCTCAGTCGGGGCTTGTGATTTACGCGTCGAGCGGAGGAGACCCGCACCGGGGAAGCCAGGGGTTGATCGCGGAAGGGGAAACGGTCAGAGAACGCCAGCAACTGATCGAGTTGCCGGACCTGTCTAAGCTGAAAGTGGAAGTCAAAATTCACGAATCGGTGCGGGATGCGGTGAAGCCGGGTCAGCCAGCGATTGTCACCTTCGATGCCTTGCCCGGAATCACCCTCCGCGGGCACGTAGAAACGATCGCCATTATTCCGGACTCGGCGGACCGCTGGATGAATCCGGACCTCACCGTGTACAAAACCACGGTCGTTATAGACGACAAACCCGATGCCTTGAAGCCCGGGATGACCGCGAAGGTGGAAATCATCCTGGCTGACCTCGAGAACGTTCTGCTCGTCCCCATGCATGCTGTAACCGTCCGCGGAAACAAGAAAGTCTGCTTCGTTGTGGACGGGAAAAAGAGTGTCATTACGCCTGTTGAAGTGGGTTTGTCGAACGAGGACTATGTCGAAATCAAGTCGGGCTTGAAAAAAGGCGATACCGTTCTGGCCGATGCGCCCATGGCCCCTGGCAAAGACCTTCCTTGGGAACAAGGCGGAAACGCCGTAGCCAAAAAGGGGGCCGGCGACACAGCCAGAAGCCATACCCAGAATGTAGAAGCCGCAGAGAAAAAATGAGGTTGCCCGCTCCCGGATTCCCGCCTCCCCGTTGGGCCTGGGCCAGTTAAGGATTGCGCGCGCGACCAGTCGCGAACGCGAGAAGGCAATTACACATACATCAGGAGTCTCCTGGATGAAGATCGCAGAAGTTGTGGAGCTGAGAAAGACCTACTACCTGGGCGGAGTCCTTGTGGAGGCTCTCAAAGGAATTACCCTGTCGTTTGAGGCAGGCGATTTTGTGGCGATTATGGGCCCCTCGGGGTCGGGCAAATCCACGCTTCTCAATCTGCTCGGATGTCTCGATAAACCGACATCGGGAAAATACTTCCTCGGGGAACAGGACGTGTCGGAGCTTACCGACGATGAACTGTCCGACATACGCAGCAAAAAGTTGGGGTTCATCTTCCAGTCCTACAATCTCATACCGCAATTGTCGGTTCTGGAGAATATCGAGGTGCCGCTCGTTTACCAGGGGGTTTCGCCGGCGGAATGTCGGGAGAGGAGCACACAGATCGCCAAGACCGTGGGGCTGGGCAACAGAGTGAGCCACCGGCCTACGGAGCTTTCCGGCGGGGAGCAGCAGCGGGTAGCCATCGCGCGGGCAATCGTCAATGACTCGCTCATCATCCTCGCCGACGAGCCGACGGGCAACCTCGATTCCGCTACCGGCTCCGAGATTCTGTCGCTTCTTTCCGGTCTCAACGAGCAGGCAAAGACAATCCTGATGGTGACCCACGACGAGAAAGTCGCCGCAAAAGCCAAGTCAATCATCCGCCTGAGGGACGGCTTTCTCGTGAACGGAGGGGGACCGCGTAGCGCAGGCGTCCCTGGCCGCGCATCGTGAGAGAGCGGAGGCGTGCTGCTGCACCCCTTCCGAAGAGGAAACGTTGTGGCATCTGCACGGGCAGGCTCGCCTGCCAACGAACTTGAAGTCGGCCTCGCAGGGCAGCAAAGCGCGTAGCGCAGGCGTCTCGCCTGTCAACAAAGTGAGCCCTGAAAGATTGCGGATTGCGGAGAAGGGCGACCACGAAGAGCACGAAGTCCACGAAGGTGGATACATCCTGCCGTCCTTTGCGCCCTTCGTGTCCTTCGTGGTTCTCTCTCCTTAGGCGAAATCCGCAATCGGCAATCCGAAATCCGGGTTAAGGTGGAGCGTTTGACACATGATTGCTTTTCGGATCACCCGAACGATTAAAGTCGGCTTAAAAAGCTTGATGGTGCACAAGATGCGCTCGGCGCTGACGGCGCTGGGGGTCATCTTCGGGGTGTGCTCCGTCATCGCCATGCTGAGCATCGGAGAAGGTGCTGGCTGGGAAGCCCAGCAGCAGATTAAGCTATTGGGCAGCAACAACATCATCATCCGCAGCGTCAAGCCGCCCGAGGACGAAGTGGCGAATGTCGAACGAAGCCGTCTGATTTCGTACGGGTTGACTTACAAAGACGCCGAGCGAATCGCCACGACGGTTCCTTCCGTGAAGGTCGTGGTCCCGATGAAAAGGATGGACAAGGACGTTTACTTCGGGGCTCGGCGGTTGACCACCCGCCTCGTTGGAACGGTCCCCTGGTACCCGAACATCGCCAATTTCCACGTGGCTCGGGGACGATTCATTACTCTGGTTGACATGGCAAAGAGAAAGAATGTCTGCGCCCTCGGCGAGGGAATTTCCAGGAGGCTCTTCGCTTACGAGGACCCTCTGGGCAAGGAGGTCAAGGTTGGACCCGATTACTACCGCGTCGTAGGGATCATGGAACAGAGGGCCGTCGCCAAAAAGGGGGAACAGGAGGACCTGAACCTCGATATTTACATACCGCTCTCCACGGCGAAGGAGAGGTATAGCGACGTGAATGTGAGAATCACCTCGGGAACCTTCGACCGCGAACGCGTGGAACTCAGACAGATAACCGTGCGAACCGAGGACGTGAAGCAAGTGCCGACCACAGCCAAGATCATTCGACACCTGCTTAAGAAGTTTCACAAAAAGAGCGATTACGAGATTACCGTCCCTCTGGAGCTTCTCCATCAGGCCGAGAAGACCAAACGAATCTTCAACATCGTGCTGGGGTCCATTGCCGCGATTTCCCTGCTGGTCGGGGGAATTGGAATCATGAACATCATGCTCGCCAGTATCACCGAGCGAACTCGTGAGATCGGGGTACGCCGCGCCCTCGGGGCCAAAAGGCGCGACATTATCCTTCAGTTTCTGGTGGAGACGGTGGTTCTTTCCGCGGGCGGGGGCATTATCGGTCTGATCGTCGGGATCGCGATTCCCCGCGTGGTGAGCTACTTCGCGGACATGAGAACCATCATCACGGCGTGGTCCTTGATCCTGGCGTTTGGAATCTCAGCAGCCATCGGCGTCATCTTCGGCCTTTATCCTGCCTCTCGCGCAGCCAATATGGACCCCATCGAAGCCCTGCGCCACGAATAGCGCAGAAACCGCTTGCCCTCCCCCTGCCTGGGCCCCGTGACTGTACCTTAATGTGTCAGCTTGCTCTGTATATCAAGAGGTTCCGCGAACCTCGGGACGCTCGGCGGCCGGCACAGCGGGTGAGCGGCGGAGAAAAGCGCGTGCCGAAGTCTGGGAAGGCCCCGTGTCTCCTACCATATGCTCACTCGCCAAGTGCCGGTCTGAAACTTATGCCTGCCCGCCTGCTCGCCAGGGCGCCGCGGGACTCTCTAAGCTCCTTGCGTGCCCATCGGTTGCGAGCGCCTCAGCGGCCAGGGAAAGACTCCGGCCTCAGGCGCGCTTTCCCTTCTTGCGCCAGATGGCTGGGGTCTCGAGTCTCCTGTAGAAAGCTTCCTCGGCGCTCGGCAGCACCGCGGGTTCCAGTTGTGTTTCGTCCTCCTCTTCTTCCTGTGAGAAATCAATCAGTTCCTGGTCAGCCTTCCGAGCGCGCTTCGTTTCCAGTTCCTGAACAGCGGGCTCCTTATTTCCAGTCAGCCCCGTAGCGATGATGGTGATTGCTGCACGGTCGGACACCTCCGGGTCAACGTTCGCGCCGAAGATGATGTTCGCGTCCGGGGCGGAGATTTGCTTGATGACGGCGACCGCTTCGTCAAGCTCCCGGAGAAGAAGGTCTGTTCCGCACAACAAACTGATTAGCACTCCTTTTGCTCCGACAATCTCGGTCTGTTCCATCAGGGGATTGGAGATTGCCTCGCGCATGGCGATCATCGCTTTCTCGCTGCCCTGTCCCTCGCCGAAGCCAACGGTCGCGGCTCCGGGGATGGACATGACCGCGCGGATATGAGCGAAATCAAGGTTGATGATGCCCGGTTTGAGAATGAGCCGCGAGATTGCCTGGACGACCTTGGCGAGGACGTCGTCAGTGATTCGGAAGGCGTTGAGCATAGAGGTGTCCTCTCGGGCAATCTCAAAGAGCCTCTGATTCGGGATGACCATGACAGTGTCCATCTCATTGCGGAGTTGCCGAAGGCCTTCCTCTGCGATGCGCCCCTTGATGCTGCCCTCGAATAAGAACGGCTTGGTGACCACCGCCATGGTGAGGATGCCTTTCTCTTTGGTGAGGCGCGCAATGACCGGCGTGGCGCCCGTGCCCGTGCCGCCCCCAAACCCGGCCGTCAGAAAGACAATCTCCGCGTCGTCGAGGAGTTCGCTGATGATTTCCGCGTCGGCCATCGCGGCGTCTCTGCCGACATCCGGGTTGCCCCCCGCTCCGAGGCCGTGCGTGACGCCCTTACCGACCTGCACTTTCTCTTTAGCTGCAGAAGATTTCAGCGCCTGCGCGTCGGAGTTGATGGCAACGTATTCCACTCCCTCGATATTCGCAGCGATCATCGAGTTGAGTGCGTTACATCCGGCTCCCCCGATGCCCACCACTTTGATTTTGGTCTGTTCTTTTTCCGTCTCGACAATCTTTAACACGTTTTCACTCCCTTTGTGCCTTTGTGTCCCTGTGGTAATTCTCCCTTCCCTGGCCGCAGGCACGCGCCGGGAGGCATTGTGGCCCCCGGCGCCCGTACGGCCGCCGTGGTTGGGCGACGTCAACGAGCAGGCTCTCCACTTCCCTAAGAAAGAGGATGCCTTCACCCGGAGCGAGATCGCCCCCTTACCCACTCCTGCATCTTCCGGAAGACAGACTTGAAAATGTTGCGCCGGTTGAAACGAGTCTCCTCACCGTGCGAACGGAACTCCGCCCCATATTTCGCCAGACCGATTGCCGTGGCGTAGATGGGGCTGGCCAAGGTTTCAATGGCGCCGACGACTCCCTGGGGACGGCCAATCCGGGCCGGAATCCCGTTGAAGACGTCTCGAGCCAGGTCGCGAGACCCTCTCAGAAGCGCCATCCCCCCGGTCAACACGACGCCCGAGCCGACCAGGTCGCCACAGCCGTTGCCCTGGATTCTGTCCCTGGTAATGGAGAAAATCTCACGCATACGGAACTCAATGATCTCGCAGAGGGTGCGCAGCGGCTCCTCGCCCGCGGCACGGTGCATCGTTGCGGGGCGAGGGAACGTCTCGTGAGTGCGAGCCATAGACGCCATGGCATATCCGTACCTGACCTTCAGCTCCTCGGCTTTCGATTCCGGGATGCACAGCACCTTATGGATGTCCCGGGTGACGTCGTTTCCGGCAAGATAGAGAACATCGCTGTGGCGGACGCTTCCATCGCTGAAGACGATGAAGTCGGTCGTCCCTCCTCCAATGTCCACTAAAATCGCCCCGACTTGCTTGTCTATGTCGGAAAGGGTAGCCATGCTGGATGCCAGGGGCTGAAGAACGATGTCCTCCACCTGGATGCCGGCGGTATTGACGCATTTGACAATGTTCTGGGCGGACATCACGGCTCCCGTGACGATGTGAACATCCGCCTCCAGACGCATGCCGTGCAGTCCGACGGGGTCCGCGATCCCCCCTTCGCCATCCACATGGAACTGCTGGGGGATGGCGTGAATGATCTCCCGGTCAATGGAGACGGCGATAGCCTTGGCGGCGGAGATGGCCTTGTCCACATCGGCGCGGGTAATCTCGTTGTTGGGGGCGGTGATGGGGACGACGCCGCGGCTGTTGCAGCTCTGGATGTGCCCCCCGGCGATGCCGACGAAAACGGAACCGACCTCGACTCCGGACGAAAGCTCCGCTTCGTCCACGGCTCTTCCAATGGAATCCACAGTGCTCTCAATGTTGACGACGACGCCCTTACGGAGTCCCTTCGATGGGGCGCTGCCAAAACCAAGAATCCGCAGCTCGCCCCCTTTCACCCGCTCCGCTACAACGGCACAGATTTTCGTCGTCCCTACATCAAGCCCTACGACAATGTTGTCTCTTTTCGGCATCGCTCCGAATCCTTTCTCACGTTAAGCAACGCCTCGCAGCGCACAGTGCCTCTCGGCGAAACGCCCCACAGAGGCGCGCGTCAAAAACGAACCGGGACGTTCTCTTGTGTCAGGTCGAGCCACTGAACTTTCTTGTGATGTTTGGCGATTACAGACCTCAGGATGGACTCGAGCTTCGCGAGCTTCAGCTCGAACCCATCCCCTCCGATGGGCGCCTCGAACCCCTCCTTCGTGTAAAGGCCCGGCTTCAGACAAAGGCGCAGATTATCCGCCCGCGAGCAGTCTATCGCCTCCACTTCGGCAAGGTCCGACAGCGCAGACGACTCCCACAGCCGGAGCACCCGCAGGGCTTTCATGACTCCGGGGCTGGTGAACCTCTCCCCCACGGCAAGGCCTTCGGTATCTATCCCGGAAATCGCGGGGAGGTTCCCCGGGTCGCCGGACGCCGCCGAAGGCGGCAGAATCACTCCGGCGTAATCTGTGAGCAACTCGTCCTTCCCCGCAAGCCTGGCTCGCGGCACTCGCTCCACCACCTCAATAACAATGATGTCAGGCATGAACCGCGACACGGCGGCGTGCTCCACCAGAGGAAGGTTGCCGAGCCGCTCCTTTGCGTGATGAATCCTGCACCGGAGAATGTTCTCGCCCTTCTTCAAGGACGAAACCTTGATGATTTCCTCGCTGGAGAGCTTCTGATTGCCACGGACAACGATATGTTTGACGGCGTACTTCGCATCAGCGAGGAGATACCGGCCGACTTCCAGTCCCCCAAAACCACAGGTAGCCAGGATGACGAGAATCAGTCCCCACCGGATTGCCTTTTCCCTCGTGAAAGGGGAGAAATTCGGCGGCTTCTTTCTCTTCTTGAGAATCTTCGCGTTCATTACGAAGAGTCTCGGCGGCTTTCCTGGTTTTGTCTTACGCGGAATCATCTTTCGCTCACAATTGACTCCGAAAAAGCCCTCGGCGGAAAGCAATCCCGGTCCACGCTCAACCGTCTCTTCTCTTCATATCGCTCCAGGGCAAGCTCGATGAGCCTGTCCAGGAGTTCAGGATAAGGTATCCCGGTGGCTTCCCAGAGCTTCGGATACATGCTCACTTCCGTGAAGCCGGGTATGGTATTCAGTTCATTGACGAGGACACGGCCCGTCCGCTTTTCCAGAAAGAAATCCACCCTCGCCATCCCGTAGCACTCCAGCGTATGGAAGGCGCGAAGGGCAAAGTGCTGGACGCGCTTTACCTGCTCTGCGGTCAAGTCGGCGGGGATGACCAACTCGGTCGTATCGTCACAATACTTCGCATCGTAATCGTAGAATTCCCGCCCTGGAATAACCTCTCCGGGAAGCGAAGCAAGGGCCTCGCCATTGCCGAGCACACTGCACTCGATCTCCCTGGCGTCAATGCCTTCCTCGATGACAACCTTGGTGTCGTAGTTCCGCGCCGCCTCGATCGCCTCCTCGAGTTCCTCGCAGTTGTGGACCTTCGTGACGCCGATGCTTGAGCCGAGGTTCGCGGGCTTGACAAAGCACGGATAGCCAATCACGGTCCACACGATGTCGCGGATCCTTCGATTGCGGGCGTCATCCCTGTCGGGTCCCAAGGAGACCCAGTGCGGGACGGGGATGCCGTTGTGGAAAAGCATTTCCTTGGTCTTGGCCTTATCCATCGCCAGGGCAGAACCAAGAACGCCTGAACCTACGTACGGTATGTCCAGCATTTCGAACAAGCCCTGGATAGTCCCGTCCTCCCCGTAAGGGCCATGGAGAACAGGGAAGGCGACCATCCCCGCTTGGGCGCGGTGAGCCACACGGTCCGGCTCCGCAGGGGAAATCCTTGCGACGAGCGCTCCCCAGCCTTCGGATACCGCAGGGACACCCGCTGCACCCTCCCAATGCGGCGAAGCGTCTCTTAGCGGAGGGACCATCCGGCCCTCCAGCGCGGTCGTGCTGACCCACTTCCCATCCTTGGCGATGGTCACAAAATGGAGGTCATATTTACCTCGGTCGAGGGCCGCGGCGATGGACCTCGCTGACCGCAGCGACACCTCGTGCTCGGCGGAGCGTCCGCCACAGATAATCCACACATTCAGCTTGTCATTCATTGCTTGCCACTGTTACGAGTTGGGTGTTTCTTTCTCGAAGCTTTCGTACGAGCTCGTCGGCTACAGTCGTGATATTGCCGGCCCCCATGGTGATGACCACATCACCAGGGCGAAGAATTTCAGAAAGAAAAGTCGGGATGTCGTGCAGGTCGGGGAAGTACTCAACGTTGTTCTGCCCCGACTCGAGGACGCTTCGGAGGATCGTCGTGCCGTCAATCCCCTCGATGAGCGGTTCGTTGGCTCCATAGATGTCGGTCAAAATCAGTCGGTCCACGGAGGTGAAGGCACTGGAAAAACGGTGATGAAGGTGCTTCGTTCGGCTGTACCTGTGGGGCTGGAAAACGCCGAAGAGCCTTCCTCCGTTGGCAACGTGTCTCGCGGAACGCAGGGTCGCCATAACCTCCGTGGGATGATGGGCATAGTCGTCAATCACAAGAATGTCGTCCACCTGTCCCTTCACCTCAAATCGTCGTCGGACTCCTAAGAAAGAGCAGATCGCTTCCTTGATCGTTTCAAAGGGAATCCCGATGTCGGTTGCCACCGCGATAACCGCGAGGCAGTTCGAGACATTGTGAATGCCCGGGATGCTCAGCCTCATAGTTCCGAGGAGTTTGCCCTCGTGGAAGACTGAGAATGTCGAGCCGAAGCCGTTCAGGGAAATGTCGTCCGCGAAGAAGTCGGCCGGCTGGCAAATGCTGTAACTGATGAGCCCGGCGTCGCACGTGTCAGCGAGGTGTCCGACGTTGCGCTCGTCCAGGTTATAGACGAGTTTGCCGTCGGGGACGATGTTTTCAATGAAACGCCCGAACGTGTCCTCAATCTCCTGGAGATCGTGGTAGAAGCCGATATGCTCCTCCTCGATATTGGTGATAATGCTGTAGAAAGGATGGAAATTGACGAAGGACCCGTCGCTTTCGTCAGCCTCCGCAACAAAATAGGGGCCCTCGCCGCACAGAACGTTGCCCTGAAAAGCATCCACAACTCCCCCGACAATCGCCGACGGGTCGAGTCCAGCATGCTGGAGTATCAGGGCAATTAGAGAAGTCGTCGTCGTTTTCCCGTGAGTGCCCGCGATGGCGATGGCGGCTTTGTCCCGCATAAGCCAGGCTAACGCCTCAGCCCGGTGCACAATGGGTAACCCGGCGAATCGTGCGCGGCGCATTTCGGGATTATCGTCGGTCACGGCTGAGGAATAGACCACGGTCGCACGGTCCGGGACATTGGACTCACAGTGACCCTCGTAAAACGTGGCTCCGGCTTCCTCCAATCGGTGAGTGATGGAGGTGCACTTCAAATCGGACCCGCTGACACTGTATCCGCGGTTGAGGAAAGTGAAGGCAATGCCACTCATGCCGATTCCGCCAATTCCAATGAAGTGAACCGGAAATTCTTTCGAGATGTTCGATACAACGGGCATCAAGCATACCTCCTTCGCGGCATGGGCATCTCTTGTGGATGCGGCATCTTGCCGCATCTTTAAGCGGCTGGAAGCCGCTTCTACTCTGTTTCACGGGTTGGAAACCCGTGCCACCTCAGACAATTCTTCCTGCGCCTCCTTTCGGGCGCGAGACCTTTTACAATGGCACGGCGACTCGCCGTCTCATGTCAGAACAAAGAAGCGATTCCGGACGGGCAATGCGGAAAAGGATGTCCGCAATCTTCTTTGCGGCGTTTCCATTCCCGCCGCCGGCGGGATTGTTCGCCTCCATCACGCTGAGGGCGTGACCTCCGTCGGCTATGAGCTGACAAAGTGTCTCGCCGAAGCCGGGAATCGTCGCCTGGCCGCGGGATGCAGTCAGTTGCTCGAGTACGACGGCTCCCCCCTTTGCCTCAAGGTACCGGGCATTTTGGTCCTGATGCCCGGAAGCGGCGTAGGGGAACGGCACAAGGATCGCGGGCTTACCGGTCTGCGTAATTTCGGCAACCGTCGAGGCGCCCGAGCGTGCAACCACCAGGTCAGCGGCGTCATAGAGAGTCTTCATCCGGGACTCGAATGGCGCCACATAGGCCCGCAAGGGCAAAGCCTCGTAGCGGCGGCGAACCCAGGGATAATCCGCGGCGCCGGTCAGGTGGATGACCTGTACCTCCCCAGCCCTTTTCTGTAAAATAGGAAGGGTGTTGCAGACCTCTCGATTGAGGGCTCGGGCGCCCTGGCTACCGCCAACGACCAGGAGGGTGAGTATGGTGCTGCTCAGCTTTTGTATCTGAGCCAGGGCGCCGAGCCTATCTCGCGGTTGCATGAACTCTTTTCTCAGGGGCATCCCCACAACTTCGACGTTCCTGTTCGGGAAATGAGCCGCGGACCCGGGGAAATTCACCAGCACTGCGCTCGATAGCCTGGAAAGGAGGAGATTTGCCTTCCCGGGGACCGCATTGGCTTCGTGAATGGCGACCGGTACGCCGAGAAGCCTTGCGGCAAACAGCGGCGCCACGGAACTGAAGTTCCCGAAGCCGATTGCCACGTGCGGCCGGAAATTCGCCACGACCCGAAAGGAGACGTCGAAACTCCCTATCAGTCGGAATACGAAAGAGGCCACGTCCGTGGAAATTCTCCGCGGCATGCCGACCGCAGGCAGCCGGACGACGCGCGCATCCTCACCGAAACATAATCCTTCGATTGCCAGTTTCTTGGCCCCAAGAAACAGAAAACGCGCGCTGGGTCTTTGTTGTTTGATCTCCTCAGCGACTGATAGAGCCGGGAAAACATGTCCTCCGGTTCCGCCGCTGGCGATCAGAACTCTCATTTCGTTCTCCGTTGTGCGTACCGCCGGCATCTTGCCGGCTGTCTCGGGGGCATCCTGCCCCCGATTTCGAGGGCGAGACGCCCTCGGGACTGCCGCCGAGACGGCGGCGTTACCGTCGTTGCCTGCCCGCGTGCGCGCTCCGGCCACGCTCCGAGGGACTGGGCTTAGTCGGCCGCAGACGGTGCGTCACCGCGCACGGCCAGGGAGACGACGTCTCCACTCCATCACGCCCGATTTGTGCCTTCGTGTCTTCGTGGTAATTCTCACCAACAAGGCACTAAGACACGAAGGGCCGTACGCGCTGCCCGCCTGCCCGGTCACGTCCCTGTGCTCTCCAGGCCCCACGGCGACGTGGGGCCCCAACGCCGCCGGGCTCGTCCCTACGGCCAGGGGCACGGACACGCAAGGCGCGCGGCCGTTCCGTGGCGGGCTCCTTCTCTGCAACCCTACTAATGCTCATCAGAAGGCCCACGCCCAGGAACGTCACGAACAGGTTCGAACCTCCAAAGCTCACAAACGGGAGGTTGAGGCCCGTCGCCGGCAGAAGGCTCGTTACGACCCCGAGGTGTAGGATCGTCTCGAGGGCAATGAGAGAACTCACCCCGGTGGCCACGAGGTAACCTTCAAACTGACGCGCCCGGGTGGCGATGCGGAAACCCAGAACCACCAGAATCACAAACAGACTGATCAGCACGCACATCCCGATGAAACCAACCTGTTCTCCGACCGAGGCGCCCACAAAGTCATTGTACAGATAGGGCAGGAAGCCGAGCTTCTGCCTTCCTGCGCCAAGGCCGAGCCCGAACAGGCCGCCCGTGCCCAGGGCAAGGAGCGAATGAGTCTGCTGATAGGCGATTCCCGATTCGTGCCGGATCGGGTCGAGATACGCCAGGATTCTGCCGAACTGGTAACTGGAGGTATAGACCTTGTACGCCAGTCCGCCGAGACCCGCCACCGTAAGGCAGAGCAGATACCTCAGTTTCAAACCCGACACGAACAACACGATGAACCCAATGGAGCCCAGAACCCCTGTCGAACTCAGGTTAGGCTCCAGAAGGATCAGCCCAGCACAAACTGCAATTCCTCCAAGGGGAAAAAGCAGTTTCTTGATGGTGAGGGGAGACCTCCCCTGCCCTCTTGTCAAGGCGTGGGCGAGGAACAGAATGCACGACAGCTTCGCCACCTCCGAGGGCTGAAAAATCTTCCCTCCGAGGCGTATCCACCGGTGGGACCCGTTCGCCTCCACGCCAATCCCTGGAAGAAAAACCATTCCCAGAGAGACGAGGGAAACGCCGAAGATGGGCAGGGCATTCCGCACTAAAACACGGTAGTCCATCAGGCACAGTGCCCCGAAGGCCGCCGCCCCCAACCCGACCCATACAAGCTGCCTCTTCAGGAAGAAATCGCTGTCATGAATGGCCGGCGACTCGTTTGCGAAAATCGCACTCGCGTCGTAGATCATCACCAGGCCAATCCCCTGAAGCAGGATGACCAGAATAACCAGCAGAGCTCGCTCCGACTGCATGGATGCCGACCGTTATTGCCCTTTCGGGATGCGCAGTTCCTGTCCGATCTGGATTCGCGTCGGATCGCTAATGTTGTTGGCCTCTAAGATGCGCGTCGAGGTTGTGTTGTAAAGCCTCGCCAGCTTCCAGACGGTGTCGCCGGGCTGAACGCGATGGACGGCGTTTTGAGCGTCTTCGGTAACAGGCACCGCCTCAACACCAGCCAGCAACGCGGAAGGTCCCATGGCCTCCGCAGCCCCGCCGGGCGGCGAAAGCACGCCCGCAGCGGGAGTCTCCGGCGCCGGACCCGCAGGCTGAGCGGCCGGTATGACCAACTCGCGCCCTTCGCGAATCATCGCCGCGTCCTGAATGTCATTCCGGTCCACAATCGCGCTGACCGGGACCTTGAACTTCCGGCCCAGCGCCCAAAGGGTGTCGCCCTTCTTGACGACGTACTTGATTTCCTGGGGACCCGCCTCCGTTGCCGTCGGTGAAAGAGAGGGCGCAGGGGCCGGCGTCACCGTCCCTGTGTCGGGCGTTGTCCCTCGCGTCGAGGCGGCAGAGGCGCTTCCTCTGGTATCCGGCAGGGCGATATCCAGTGGAGGAAGACTCTGCTCTCTGACGACGATGGGCGATGCACTCTCTCTCGTGTTCACCTGAGTTGGGGGCAATTCCGTTCCCGGCTCCTCAGAGGTGACCGCGGCGACCTCTTGCTTGGGCTCCTGGGCTTTGTTGTTGGAACACCCGCCCATGCAAATCCACACCAGGACCAACCCCACGTGAGCCAGCACAACAAGGATGACTGTGTCACGCAGCTTCATGGTTTCTCCTCCTTTCCTGAGATGCTCGTCTGAGCTGCTTCACTTTTGCCTGAAAAACTTGTCCTCTATGCTTGTAATCCTTAAACATGTCGAAACTGCTACAGGCCGGAGAGAGAAGCACGACGTCGCCCCTCGCGGCGTTCCGGAGAGCTAATTCCACGGCTTCCTCAAGGTCCACGGCGAAGACGGACGGGAGCACTTTGTGGAGAGACGAGTACATCTTCTCTTTTGCCTCGCCAATGAGAACGGCAAGTTTGACTTTCTCCCTTGCGGCTTCCGTCACGGGGTCGTAGGCTCCGCCTTTGTCTCGCCCACCGGCGATCAGGATGACCGGCTGAGAGAAACTCTCCAGCGCCCTGACAACGGCGTCCACGTTCGTTGCCTTCGAATCGTCAACAAAATCCACCCCCAGGACGCGGTCCACGAACTCGATGCGATGCTGCGGCGCCGCAAAGCTCGATAGGGCCGAATAGATGGATTCTTCGGGAATGCCGAGAATCTCCGCGACGGCAATGGCGACGGCGGCGTTCTCGAGGTTGTGCTGTCCCCGCAGACGCCAGCCTGCCCGTTGACGTCGAGGAACAACGGGGCCGCCACCACGGCCCGGGCCCCCAACGCCCCCCAGCGCACCCCGGCGGCCAGAGTGGGAATGCGCCTCGTAGCGTTTCTCCTGGCCGGAAACGCGACTGATGATTGTGCCATTGCTCACAGACAGGTGGGCGGAAGTGGCGCCAGAGCGCCACTGGCCGAAGGTCAAAACGGTTGGGTAATCGCCGTCCATCCCTGGCCGTTCGAACGGATGCCGTCCAAGAGCGCGCACGCTCCGCTGCGCCGGCTCCGGCGCTTCCGCGCGCACGCGGGCAGGCGGGACGGGGAAAAGGGTCTTCACGTTCTCGTTCAAAATCAAGAAGTCACCGCGGCGCTGATTTTCGGCAATTCTTCTTTTCGCCTCGGCATAGTCCCGGAACGAATCGTACCGGTCGAGGTGGTCGGCGGTGATGTTCAGGATAGCCGAGATAAAGGGGCGAAACCTGTGAATCCTCTCGAGCTGAAACGAGCTGACTTCGACAACTAAGTAGTCCGGGGGCTGCGGCTCGGCGGCTTTCCGCACGAGAGGCAAACCGATGTTCCCGGCGGTGGCGGAGGACAGACCCGCCGCCTGGAGGATGTGGTTGATCAGCTCGCAGGTGGTCGTTTTGCCATTTGTGCCTGTGATCGCGATGACACGGCTATTGCAGAATCGAAACCCAAGCTCCATCTCGCTGATGATGGGAACGCCCTCCGAGTCCGCCAAAACGAGCGGGAGGGATGAAGGATGCACACCGGGACTAACCACCACCAGCTCGCATCCCGCGTAGAACCGGCCTGTATGGTCGCCCAGCTCCACCTCGGCCCCCAACTTCTCCAACTGGCGCTTTTTCTCGCCGAGAGCGTCCGTCGCGGCGCTGTCGGTGCAGCGGACTTTCGCGCCCTTCGAGAGAAGGAACAAGGCGGAGTCATACCCGCTCTCGCCGAGTCCAACGACCATCACAGTCCGGTTGGGGAGGTCGCCAAGGACTGTGTCAATGCGGCTAGTTGTCTCCTCCTCCGCGAAGGAGAATACGTGCTGATAAGGAACATGGAGAGTAGTGCGCATCGAGTTTCCTATCTCGCCGTAGCGCAGGCACGCCTCGCGTGCCTGCAAATTCCAAACCGCAGAGACCTTCGCGGTCTTCGCCTGCCCCTTCTCGCGCACAGGGTTCACACCACTCGCCTCGCACCGTGCGCGCTTTGGCAGTCTGTCCTGCCGAACGGCCGGGGCGTCCTTCGTGGTTTTTCCCTGTCTGTTCCTCAGCGTTGATGGGCGCCGCGAAGAGCGCGAAGAGCACGAAGGGGGTGAGCCAGCGGAAGAGGCCGCACTGCGTTCTCCCCGCATCTCTGCCTGCCCGTGACCGCCCCGGGGCCTCGCGGCCTCCGGAGTCGTCATGGCCAGGGGCTCCGCACAGCCCCTTCCGCCAGCTCGGTTTCCCGTGTGTACCGCGGCGATGCGCCCCGTGGTCTTCGTGTCCTTCGTGGTTTTTCCCTGTCTGTTCCTCAGCGTTGATGGGCGCCACGAAGAGCACGAAGGGCACAAAGGCGGTCGCGCGGCCCACGGCCAGGGTTTGTTACCGGCTATAAGTTTTCCGAGATGCGGTTTCATTGCAGTTTCAGCGTAGCCAAGCTCAACAAAGCGAAAACGCTCGCAAGAATCCAGAACCGTGTCGTGACTTTTGTCTCGGGCCATCCCTTCATCTCGAAGTGATGATGAATGGGAGTCATCAGAAAAATCCGCTTGCCTGTCGTCTTGTAGGAAAGAACCTGGAGGATGACCGACACCGCCTCCATGACGAAAATCCCCCCGACGACCAGGAGGAGCAGTTCTTTTTTGACGAGGATCGCCATTACTCCCACGGCTCCGCCGAGGGCCAGGGAGCCCGTGTCGCCCATGAACAGTTGCGCGGGGTGAGCGTTGTACCAGAGGAATGCCAGACCCGCCCCCAGCATGGCGGCACAGAAAACGGACAGCTCGCCGCTCCCTGGGACATACTGAATGTTGAGGTACCTGGCAAAATTGGCGTGTCCCGCCAGATAGGCGATGAGGCCGTAGGCCATCGCGGCCATGACCGAGCAGCCGATGGCCAACCCATCAAGCCCGTCCGTCAGGTTGACGGCATTGGAACTGCCCACGAGGATAAAGACCGTGAGGATAACGTACGCCACACCCAGGTCCACGACCGGATGCTTCCAGAAGGGGATAGAAAGCTTGGTGGCGTAATCGGATTTCTGTGGCAGAGCGACAAGGACCGTTCCGACCACCACCCCTAAGAGAATCTGCCAGAAGAACTTCCTCTTCGCGGAGATGCCTCCCGCGCCCCTCCGGCGAACCTTCGCCAGGTCGTCGGCTACTCCGAGAATACCCAGCCACACCGTCGCACCTAAGATGATCGCCACGTTCACGTTCAGAATATCCACCCACAGGAGCGTTGGGATGATGATAGCGATGAGAATGAGAATCCCGCCCATGGTCGGAACACCCTGCTTGTTCTTGTGGGCGGCGTGAAGCGCGAAGAACTCCTCCTTCCTGAGAGGGGCGCCCGCCTTCAACTCGTACAGCTTCCGGATGACGAAGGGGCCCAGAAGGATGCCTAAGAGCATCGCCGTGACGGCCGCCATCGCAGCCCGGAACGTGATGTACCGCAGAACGTTGAATCCGCTAAAAACGTCTCTCAGCGGGTAAAGTAAGTAATAAAGCATCTATGTCCTCGTGGCATGGGCATCATGCCCATGATTCATCCCGCCTACGGCGGGACCAAAGGCGGGATGCCACCTGCATTCACCACCCGGCATGTTCTTCTACCGTGTGTACCGCTGGCATCTTGCCGGCTGTCTCGGGGGCATCTTGCCCCCGATTCCGAGGGCGGGACGCCCTCGGGACTGCCGCCGAGACGGCGGCGTTACCTATCGGATCGAATATCGAACAGTGACGACCGCTCGGACTTTCTTCGTTATGGACGATGTGTCGTTGATGCCGTAGTCGGCCACCTCGGTGGAATCTACCGGGGTCACCTGGAACACTCCCTGGGAAGCGGAACGCAGGGCGCCGACCCTGCTTCCACTGTCTTTGGCAAGTTGTTCCGCCCTCCGCCTAGCATCTTGCGCTGCCTCGCCGAGCATGGCGATTTTCAGTTCGTTCAGTTTCGTGTATAGGTACTCGGGAGTACTGGAGTCTATCTCGACACCCTGTGCGATAAGGTCCGTGCACTCCCTCGAGATGCGCGTGACCTTCTCGATCTCCTCGGACCGGATGTACACACACTGGCTCAAACGGTATCCTGTGACGGTGTCCGTCAAGTTGCCCTTCTGGTCTCGGGCGTACATCTTTGCCGTGAAAATGGAGAGCACCGTGACAACCTCGTCCGGGACACCTTTTGCGCGCAGGTAGTCCCGAACAACGGAAAGGTCACCCTTCAGCTTCCGATACGCCTCGTCGGCCTTCTCCGACTGAGCCCAAATCGTCGCCTGCCAGGTAGCCACATCCGACTGAATTGGGCGCTCCGCACACCCTTTCACAAGGATGGTGTCATTCGCGAGCTTCACCTTTTCCAGTGTTCCCGCAGCCAGGAACGTGGAGATGATTAGTCCCAAGGAAAGAGTGACGCCGAGGCCAAACAACCCATGACGAGATTCACCTGGTTGACCGGTCATATCTTTGCATCCTCCAGTGACGGCATGAGCGCAAGACCCTTCAAGCCGTCAACGATCCGTTCCATTCCGTTCGCGCGAGAGCCTTTGATCAAAACCGCGTCTCCTGGAGCCGCGACTTCCTTCAAGACCGAGACCACTTCCTCCACGGAGCCGCAGCACGCCCACCTTTCGCCTCGCAGGTCGTCCCCGAAAGCAGCCTTGACGACCTCAGGCGAAAGGCTGCCGAGGGCAATCACATAGTCAATCGGCTGGCTCCTGATGAACTGGCCGACTTGACGATGTGCCTGCCGCCCGTAGTCGCCGAGCTCCAGCATGTCGCCGCAGACAAATATCCTTTTCCCTGAAATGCTCATCTCGCAGAAGGAAGAGAGAGCACTCATGGTCGAAACCGGGTTGGCGTTATAGGCGTCGTTTATCACCGTGACGCCGGAAATCGTCGAGATTTCATACCTCATAGCGGGCAGCGTCGCCTTCGCCAGCCCCTCCTTGATCTCGGAGGTCCCGATACCGACCTGCGAGGCGATGGCGGCCGCCGCAAGGGCGTTGTAAACGTTGTGGGCGCCGGCAAAAGGCATGCGCACGTACCGGCGGGAGCCAAGAGGATTCGCGATCAAACGGAAGGTCACACTTCCGTTCTCGACGCGGACGTCCTCCGCCATGAAATCGGCCGGACGATAGACTCCAAACGTTACCACCGGCCCTTTCGCTCTCCCGCGAAGCCACTCAAACCATTCGTCGTCCGCGTTGAGAACGACCGGCGCCCCATCTCGCATCCCCTCAAGAAGCTCCGCCTTCGCCTGTGCCACATTGGCGATGTTTCCGAAGAACTCGAGATGCGCGGGGCCGATGTTCGTGATGCAGCCGATATCCGGCGAGCAGATGGAAACTAAGTCGCCGATTTCCCCGAAGGCGCTTGTCCCGAGTTCCACAACGGCGGCTTCGGTGTTCTGGTCGAGTCTTAGCAACGTCAACGGCAGGCCGATATGGTTATTCTTGCTCCCCTCGCTGCGAACCGTCTCGTACTTAGTGGAGAGGATGCTCCAGGTGAGGTCCTTCGTCGTCGTTTTGCCGTTGCTGCCGGTGACCGCGATGATGGGGCATCGCGACATGGCGCGACGCCGATGCCATTTCGCGAGGTTCTGCAGTGCCTTGGTTGTGTCGTCCGCGAAAATCACCGCAACGTCCCGGTCTATGCAATCGGCAAACTCAAGCCTCGTCACGAGCGCTCCCGCCGCGCCTCGTGCCAATGCTTCTGGAACGAAGACGTGCCCATCCAACCGTCTCCCGACGATTGCAATGAACAAGTCGTCATCGCACACGGCCCGCGAATCTATGGCGATGCCGGCGAATCGGTCGTCGCCTCGTCCTTTGACGAGCTTTCCATTCACAGCTTCAACAACTTCGCGAACGCTCAGATAATGTCTGCGTTCATCTGCATTCATCTGCGGTTTCATGTCCGCACAACCTCCCGGACGACCTCCCGGTCATCGAAGTGAATTCTGTAGTCCTTGAACTCCTGATAGGTCTCATGCCCTTTGCCGGCAATGAGAACCGTGTCTCCTGCTGCGGCCATGGAAATGGCCGCGGCAATCGCTTTCCGTCTATCCGGCTCCACGAGGTGGCTCGGGCTTCCAGCCCGTGGACCCCACGAAGCGACTTTCCCCCTTTCGAAACCACTGAGAATTTCCCCGATAATCTCCAAGGGGTCTTCCGAGCGCGGGTTATCGGAGGTGACCACAGCAAAGTCTCCGAGCCGGTTGACAACCTCACCCATTTTGCTGCGTTTCCCGCGGTCTCGGTCTCCTCCGCAGCCAAAGACCACAATCAGCTTTCCTTTTGTGATCTCCCTCAGCGCGGTGAGAACGTTCTTGAGGGCGTCGTCCGTGTGGGCATAATCCACGACGACGCTGCACCCTCGGTCGTTCCGGATGAATTCCAACCTGCCCGGCACAGGAGAGGCGGTGGCCACAGCCTGTTGGATCGTTGAGGTCTCCACGCCCTGGCTCAGGCCGACAGCGGCAGCCGCGAGGATGTTCAAAACGTTGTGGCGGCCGATGAGGCAACTGGCGACTTCGAAATTCCCCCAGGGGGTGCACGCCGTGAAAGAACAACCCCGCGGGTGCAGCCGCACGTTTTCCGCGGTCACTTCCGCGTTGCTCGAGAGCCCGTAACTTACGACCTGCACGGGGGTTCGAGCGGCAATATACTCGCCTTCCGGTCGGTCAACACAGACCACGGCACAACGGGGGAAGCCGTTTTTCTGCTGAGGGGACAACGATTCGAAGAGCAATGCCTTCGCCCGAAGATAGTTCTCGAGGGTGCCGTGGTAATCGAGGTGGTCTCTCGTGAGGTTGGTGAAGACCGCGACATCGAAGTCCAGCTTCTCAACTCGCTGCTGCTCGAGAGAGTGGGAAGAAACCTCCATCACCGCGTAGCGACAGCCCTTCGTCCTCATCTTAGCGAGAAGGGAGTTGAGGAGGAGCGAATCGGGGGTCGTGCGGTCGGCGGGGATGACCTCGTCCCCGACGCGGTACGTGATTGTCCCGATCATCCCGCAGGGGTATCCTGCCTGCTCGAGGATACGCCGGATGAGATGGCAGACGGTGGTTTTTCCATTCGTTCCGGTGATCCCGACGAGCCCCAGACTCTCGGAGGGATAAGCGTGGAAGTTTGCTGCGGCTTGAGCAAGGGCTCGTCGGGTCCCCGAAACATGAATCCATGTAACATCTGTAGATGCGGCATCTTGTCCCGATATGGCGGGACTGGAAGCCGCTTCTACTTCAGGGGGCGCATCGAGGGACTCGCACATGATGGCTGTCGCCCCCCGCTTCGCGGCATCAGGAATGAAGAGGCGGCCGTCAAGTTTCTCCCCCCGGATGGCTACAAAAAGGAATCGCTCCCGAACGAGTCGGGAATCGCACGCGATGCCGGCGACTTCTATGTCGGTCGGGCCGGAAAGCCCCACAACCTCAACATCTGTCAGAATGTCGGCAAGTTTCACGAGGAAACCCCTTCCTCAGGTTGTCCAAGTACCGCAGGCGTCTCGCCTGCATCCTGTCCTTTCCCTCTACCCAGCGAGACTAAGACGATTTGTCCGTCCGGTCCTCCTTGTGGCATGGGCATCTTGCCCATGATTTCACGGGCTTGCCTGCCCGCCTGCGCGCTCCGGCCCCGCTCCGAGGGAGTGGGCTCACTCGGCCGCAGACAGTGCGTCACCGCGCACGGCCAGAGAAGCCCGTGCCACCTCTGCGTCAGGGGTGACCTGGAGATAGCGCAGGACTCGCTCGCCGATTCTGGCGAACGCGGGTCCGGCGACAGTCCCCCCAAAGTGCTTCGGTCTGACTGTGCCCTGAAGTGTGATGAGAACAGCAATCTCCGGATTTTCCACGGGCGCAAACCCGCAGAAACTGGAGTTGAAAACGGTGTCCGAATACACCCACTTGACAATCCGCCCGTTTTCGTCTTTCACGGGAAGCGCCCGCTGGGCGGTCCCGGTTTTGCCGGCTTCGGTGTAGCCCTTGATGTCGGCTCGCTTGCCGGTTCCCTCGAGCACAACCTTCTCGAGAATCGCTTTCATGGTGCGGGCCGTTTTCCCGGACAGGACGCGGCCGACGGGCTGCGGCGTGAACTTGGTCTCGGTCGCGCCTGCCTCGTCGGTGATCTCTTTGAGAATCATGGGCTTCATGAGCACGCCGTCGTTGGCAATAGCCGCGAAGGCCATGGCCAATTGCAGAGGGGTCACTGCAACCTCCTGTCCCATGGGAATTTCCGCCATTGAGTACCCCGTCCAGAAGTGCGGCGGGCGAAGCGTCCCGGAAATTTCCCCGGGGAGGGCAATTCCGGTCTTCGACCCCAAGCCGAACTTTTTGAGGCCCTCGTAGAAGCGTTCCGGGCCGAGGGGGGCACAGGCCTTTGCCATTCCGATGTTGCTCGACTTGACGACCACGTTCTCGAACGTCAGCTTTCCATACCCGTGGGCATCATGCAGGAGAGGCCCGCCGGGGGCTTTCCATGCTCCACCCTCGCACTGGATTTCATCCTCGGGCTTAACCACCCCCACCTCGAGGGCAATGGAGCCGGTGATGGCTTTGAAAGTTGACCCCGGCTCAAAAGAGAACTCAATCGCCTGGTTGGACATCTTCTCGGGGTCGAACTCGAGGATGTTGTCCGGCTCGAAGTTCGGAAGGTTGGCCATGGCGAGAATCTCGCCCGTCCGCGGCCGGACAACGATGGCCGTAATGACCCTGCAGGGGACCTCCTCGAATTGCCGTTGGATCTCCTCCTCGCAAATGAACTGAATCCCCTCGTCAATCGTCAAAACCACGTTTTTCCCGTTGACGGCTTGCTTTTCACTGGTCCGGGCGGACAGCACCCAACGCCTCCGGTTGTCAATGTTCTTCATCCTCCAGCCGGTCTCGCCCGCAAGCCACTTGTTGGCGGACTTCTCCATCCCACAGACGGGGTGGCTGTCGTCGCGAACGAGCCCAACGCCCGGCATGGGGTCGTCGGAAACGAAACCCAGGACGTGGCACAGAAGGCTCTTCTCTGGATAAACCCGCCGTACGCGGCTGTCAAAGAAAATGCCCCGATAAACGAAATCACGTACCGCAGGCGTCTCGCCTGCAGATTCCGAATTGCGTACCGCAGGCGTCCCGCCTGCAAGTTCCTCTTCCCCCAGAGAATCTTGGAAGAAGCCGCGTTCCCGGCAGAGCTTTTCGACGGCTTCAATCATCTCCTGGCTCGGCTTCCGCTTGAGGTACACGGCTTCACGACCCTTCAGGGC
>JAUYEE010000355.1 GCA_030691545.1 bacterium
AAAAGGGAAGACGGTCGAAAGCCGTCACGGTCCCGCCGCTGTGATCGGGGACGAAGCCCGCAACGACGCCACTGGCTTTGGTCGGGAAGGCGCGGGTGGAGGACGATCCGAGAGTCAGAAAACCTGCCTGTGTCGAAGGAGTTCACTTTTCTTCGAGCGAAAAGAAGGGTGAAGGAGACGGGTGCAACCCTTGAGTTCCGCGAGAGCGGAGTCAAGGGTTCTTTCGTTCTGGCGCCCGACCGCTTTCACCCTCCGAAGCCCGGAGCAAACAAACCAGGGCAGGCGTGCTCCGCCGTCGGGCGGCTCACGCAAAAGGAGGGTCAGATGAGAAACCGTTTGAAGTTGACGGCAGTTCTTGTGGTAATCCTGTGGACAGCGGGGCAATGGGGGGCGGCGGCTTTGGTCCCGCGAGGCTACAGAAGTTCGCACACCGACCTCACCATCCCCACGTGGTTCGGGGGTTTCGACTACCTTCCCGACGGCAGGCTGATCGTGTCAGACAGC
The DNA here is from genome assembly GCA_030691545.1 of bacterium. Lineage (GTDB taxonomy): Bacteria > Auribacterota > JABMQX01 > JABMQX01 > JABMQX01 > JAUYEE01. Next base: position 505 of record JAUYEE010000355.1, read on the forward strand.
GAGGACGTTTTCATTCTGGACGAGCAGGGAGCGAAAACGGTCGTTGCGCACTTTGAGGAGCCAGGGCTGTTCGGGTCTTTCGTGAAAGCGTCGCCGGATGGAGCGGCGGCTTACGTGGGCGAGTCCTCCGTTGGCACGATTTCCAGGGTTGACTTGCATGCGGGCGAGATTCAGCAAATCGGCCCCGGAACGGAGAACGTCGTCGCGACGGTGGAGCTGAATTATGACCTGGAATTTGATCCCGAGGGGAGGGCGTTCGTCTCGGCGGCGACTCCGGTGACATGGCAGCCGAATCGGCTTCTTCTGGTGAACCTCCAAACGGGTGAGACGGACCTCATCGCGACGGTACAGGGAAACTCCGGGCCGCTCGCCTTCGACGCGGCCGGAAATCTCTTCTATTCGACTTCAACTTCTTATCCGCCGCAGCCAGTGGAGTCGGTCATTTTCTTTTCGCCGAACCAGATTGACGGGGCGATTGGGGAAGGGCACGTGACTGAGGCAGATGCTGAGACGTACGCGTCAGGCATCTTCGGGTTTTCGGACATGGAGTTCGACGACGACGGCGACCTTTTCGGTGTCACGAGTTCCGGGAGCGTTTTCGAGCTGTCCGGCGGGGGAGGAACGGTTGTGGCTCGCAGCTTTACGACCGTCTCGCCCGACGCTTTTGGCGCCACGGTTGTCCGGTTCTTCCCCGGTGCACGGCATTTTGAGGCGTACTACGAGAATGGCGGCACATTGACATTTTTAGAATCGGACTTCGGCTCGCTGTACCGACTTGTCCACGTCGCGAGCTTCCCTGAGTTTGAGGTGATCTCGCTGGGGCTTGACAATCAGAGCGCGCTCGTCAGCTTCGCAACAGAGGAGGGCAAACAATATCAGGTTTACTCTTGCGATGATATGACCAGCGGCGGTGCCTGGGAAGTTATCAGTCCGGTCGTCACAGGAACCGGAATGCCGGCAAGCGTCACGGACGATGGCGCAGGGCAGGAGGGCGGTGAGTCGCAGGTCTTCTCCCTCCTCCGAAAGAAGTTCTACAGGGTCGAAAGAGTTGAGTAAGTTGCAGAAAACAATGGGGCGCTATCGCGGTTGTCATCAGGGGCGTCATGTCAGGGCAACTCGCCTCGCCTTCACGTTGCTGGAGCTTCTGGCGGTCATCGCGATTGTCGGTTTGCTCTCGGCGATGATTTTCCCGGCCCTCCAGAAAGCGAGAGTGCGCGCGAAGCAGGCGTCGTGTGCCTCGAACCTCCGACAGCTTCACCTCGCCACGATGATGTATCTCGCGGAGAACGATTGGCAGATGTTTCCCTTCAACCAGAAGGTCGAGGAGGGAATGCTGTGGTATTTCGGGCTTGAGAAGGGATACGTCGTGGGAACTCCGGAGGGGACTCGGCCGCTGGAGAAGACGCGGGCGAGGCTCTATCCCTACATCTGCTCTGTCGGCGGCATCGAACTCTGCCCGGCGCTTGACTACCGGTCAGCACACTTCAAACTGAAATTCGACGGGACGAGCTACGGGTATGGGGTAAACTACTACCTCCTCAACAAGCCTTTCCCCAGGGACAAGGACTCGCAAATCGCCCTTTTCGCGGATTGTGCCCAGGTCAATACCTTTCAGCCGCCCGCCTCGCCGTCGAACCCGCTGCTCGAGGAGTTTTACTACGTCAACGCCTATGAGAAGACCACGCACTTCCGGCATGGTAAGCGGGCGAACGTGGCGTTCTGCGACGGGCACGTCATGGGCGTGGAACCGTCGCCGGGGTCTTTGGACAACCGCTGCGACGCCCTGACCGGGACGCTCCCTCGTTCCGTGTTCGGGTTTCCGTAAGGACCCCGGACACCGGCAGTTCGCGCAGAAGGCCAAGCCGGGTGCTCCTAACACAAAGCCCTGAAGGGGCGCAATACCATAGCCCAGGACAACGCCCTGGGTTGACGGGAAGTAACAGATGTCGAAGCCCTGTAAAGGCGCAATACTATTGTTCAGCCTGTCTGCGTTGGCCCGGACGTCATTTCGGCGCTGGCTCGCCTTCAGGCACCGCAGGGCACCGGCCGGACTCATCGGCAGAGGGCAACGGAGGGAGTCGGTGCACAAGGCGACGGAGGCAGCGCTCATGGCAGGAAGCCCTGAAAGGGCGCAATATCATAGCCCAGGGCAACGCCCTGGGTTGAGCATACAAAGAAAATGGACAAGCCCTGTAAGGGCGAAATAAGAGTTTCCCAATATGCCTCAATCATTGGCACGAATTCTCGTCCATCTCATCTTCAGCACGAAAAACCGCGAACCCTTTCTCCGCGACGACGTGCGCCCGGAACTCCACAAATACATCCCGGGAATTCTCAAGGGCCTCGATTCTCCCACGATCTCCATTGCGTCCACCCGTGACCACGTTCATGTCCTGTTTTCCCTTTCAAAAAACGAACCCCTCATCCGGATTGTCGAGGAGGTCAAAAAGAGGTCCTCCAAATGGATGAAGACGAAGGGCGCCGCGTACGGCAAGTTCGCCTGGCAAAGCGGATACGGGGCGTTTTCCGTGAGTCCCTCAAGGTCGCAGGAAGTCGAAGCCTATCTCGAGAATCAACAGGAGCACCACCGCCTCAGAACCCGCCACCCGCTTCCTGACGGATCGATTCTGAGGCACCAAGCCCGGCTGGTGGACCACAGCCCTCGGATCCAGGCACTACCCCCACCCCCCACGGTATCTGAAGTTTTGCCATAACGAAAGAAAGGGGGGATTCCGAGGAAAATGGAGCATTTTTTGGCCGTTGGGAGAAGAAATGCCCAAAAGTTGATTTTCCTTCTTTTTTTCTGTTGTGTCTTATATTGATTATGATATTATTGCATATAGGAATAATGAGCGCTTTATCCCAGATCAGTCGGATTCGGCAGCGGATTGGGCAACTGGCTCGGCAACGGCGGGCCGTCGAACAGGTGCTCCTGGAGCGGTCTGTCCTGCTGAAAGGCATC
>JAUYEE010000011.1 GCA_030691545.1 bacterium
ACAGTCAATGCGTACTTAAGGCGGCCGGCTCTTCGGCCAGCGGCAGCGGCGAATCGATTACAGTCAATGTCGAGTTTAGTTTCAAGGACAGCTTTGCGGGTACGAAACGGCTTTATTTGAACGCTCAGACCGCGTCGGTCATGAGCAATTGGAAGGCCATGGGCACTTGGACTGTGACTCCCAGCCGGCGATGACGAGCGGGTTGGTGAAGAGATGGTATGGCTTGTATGACCTCTGAATGGTCAAGGAAAGGTATAGGTGAAGAATGAGACGCAGCGCTGTCGATTTGGCATTACTGGTATTGAGCGTATCCTTGTTTTCCTGCTCAAGAACACAGCCTGAGGCGAAGAAGCCCGACGGCCCCCTTGTAATGGAGGTTGACGTGCCCATGGCAGCAACGCCTATTGCGGCCGGCGAGATGAGACCCGGTCGGCAGTTTGGGCAGACATTCGTCTGCAAGAATAATGGTCTTACGCGCGTGGAGGTGCTGGTCGCGACCTACGCGGCAGAAGTTCCCAGCGGCGTGCTCAAGATCCACTTGCGTGCGAGCGTCGAAGAACAGGGGGACATTGCGAGCATTTCCGTGCCCGCGAATACGATCAAGGACAATTCCTACGTAGCCTTGGGCTTTCCCTCAATTCGGGATTCCGGAGGAAGAAGTTATTATGTGATGCTGGAAGCGCAAAGCATCCCCATGGGATATGGCCTTGCTGTCTGGCGCAGCGAGAAGGACGTGTATCCGGAAGGCATGTTGTATGTCGATGGCCAACGACAGCCGCAGGACGTGTGTTTTCGCGCTGTTTCCACGCGCTAGAAAACAATCACGCCACGGCGCCGTTGGCGGCGGCGGAGAAGAGGGGCCATTTCGGCGGGGCCAGTGTGGGCCACACCGCCAATGCTTGGTGGCGGTGAGTGGAGACAGGGGGGCGTGGTGGGGGAGTGAGCATTCCGCCCTTCGGGCGGGGATTTCCAAGGCAGAGGACGTCGTATCCGTCCGGCGCGAACCCAGGTGTGAGCCCGTGCGCACATGCGCCTGAAAGTCGGGGATCGGGTCAGGCGGTCGCGGTCATCCGGGCGGCGAGCCAGTTATCGGAGAGCAATTCCTCGATGCGATGGACCGGGTGGGCGTTGATGTGATCGAGCACGTCGCGCGGGTAGGCGAACGGATCGATGTGGTTACGCTTGCAGGCGGCGATGCGGCCGATGTTCATGAACCATTGTCGGTCGCCTCCAGGGGAGTGCCTTTGAGGGTCTGTAGCTGTTCAAATCGCGCCAAGCCAAAATCCATCGCAAATCGCTGACTGGCCATGACTTGCCAATCTGTACCAAGACGTTAGCTGGACAGCAGTGGGGTCAACTATGCCGAGCTTGAATAAACTGCAATAATACGGTCATGCGTGTTCTTGTTACGGGAGGTGCCGGCTACATCGGGAGTCACACGACGAAGGCGCTGTTTCAGGCCGGTGTAGAGCCCATTGTCTACGACGACCTAAGCAAGGGACACAGGTGGGCCGTGCAATGGGGCCGGCTCATTCACGCCGACTTGGCGAATGCCTCGGCCCTCCGGTTGGCGTTGGAGGAGGTCGATGCCGTGATCCATTTCGCCGCCAATGCCTATGTTGGCGAGTCGGTCAAGAATCCCAGAAAGTACTTTCAGAACAATGTTGTCAATGCGTTGAGTTTGCTCGACGCTATGCTGGATGCTGGCGTGCGCAAAATCGTGTTCTCCTCGACATGTGCCACCTACGGGGTGCCGAACAGAACTCCGATCTCGGAGGATCAGCCTCAGCGTCCGGTCAATCCCTACGGTGAATCAAAGCTGTTCGTGGAAAGAGCGCTCCGTTGGTATGGGGACGCATATGGGTTGCGATGGATCACGCTCCGGTACTTCAATGCCGCAGGTGCAGATCCCGAAGGTGAAATCGGAGAGTGCCACGTCCCGGAAACGCACCTGGTACCCCTTGCGATACAGACAGCCCTCGGCCTACTACCGGTTCTAGACGTTTTCGGAACCGACTTTTCAACAGCGGACGGAACCGCTGTCCGAGACTACGTCCATGTCACCGACCTCGCTGACGCTCACGTGCGTGCCCTCTACGCCCTCGAAGATGGCCTCTCATGCCAGCCAATCAACCTCGGGACGGGCGTTGGAGCCTCTGTCCGCGATGTGATTCGCACGGTTCAGGACGTAGGGGGCTGTACGGTGAACTCCCGACAGGCGCCCCGCCGCCCGGGCGATCCCGCAGTCCTGGTCGCGGATCCCAGCAGGGCAGCGACTGTTTTAGGGTGGAAACCTAGATTGTCCAGCCTGCATCGGATTGTGGAGACGGCATGGGACTGGCATAGCCGCTCCAAATCCTGCGCTCAGAGTAAGACTCAAAGCGGGAACTCCGGCAGGTCTTCTTGAACTGAGCGCAGGTCGTTGACGGGCGGCCCCTAACCTCAGCCGGACTGTCTGTCTTTATTCCTTTCCGAGCCAAGCGAAGTCCTGCCCCCGCGCCTGAGCCTTCCACCAGTTCTGGCTGGTTCTGCTGTGCGTATTGATCGTCTTCTCACAAATGTCGCCTTCTTTCTTGCACCGTATCCCCCCAGAAATCCTTGCGGCATGTGCCGCGATTCTGATCCTCGCCGTTGTTCTCCTCCGGCGCATGCTTCGACAGCGCGCGCGGGCACTGGCCGAGCTGCGCGCTGTCAGGACGCTCCTCTCCGCCCTGCCGCCCAGTTCGGCCGGGGAGAGACAATCCGGTATTTCGTCCGAGAGAATCGAACGGCTCCGCGGCCGCGAACTCAGCGAGCCTCCCGCCCGCTGGTGGGACGCCATCGAAAGCTCTCTGGTCCTCTACCGCGGGAGCGACGGCC
>JAUYEE010000028.1 GCA_030691545.1 bacterium
CTTTGCCCATTATAGGTGGTAGAGTGCCCCGCCCAGAGCGGGGTTGGAGAAAACAATGGCGCCGATGCGTCACTTGTGAAGGGTATGGGGTATGGGGTGTGGGGTATAGCGTATAGGGTTGCCTGGACCCTGGACGCGAAACCCTGAACGGTGAACCCGAAACCCTGAACCCTAACGCGGGGCGCGAGAGTGAGTGACATGAGTGCGGGCGGTAGCCCCATTGCTATGATGGAAGGTTGCACAACATTTTTGCGACGGCGCGACTACGCTGACCCATCGCGGGCCCGTTCCAAAAGAATCTACCCGAGGAACGGCGCTCCGCGGGAAGTTCTTAGGAGAGAGCTGTTGGAAGAAGAGATTCCTCTAAGCAAGACCCGCAATATTGGTCTGATGGCTCACATTGACGCGGGCAAAACCACGACCACCGAGAGGATTCTCTTCTACACCGGGAAACTGTACAAACTCGGCGAGGTCCACGACGGGACAACCGCCATGGATTGGATGGAGCAGGAAAGGGAGCGAGGTATCACCATTACCTCCGCGGCCACGACCTGCTACTGGAAGGAACACCGCATCAATATCATTGACACACCCGGGCATGTGGACTTCACGGCGGAGGTCGAGCGCAGCCTGCGGGTGTTGGATGGGGTGATCGCGGTGTTCTGTGGCGTGGGCGGAGTGGAGCCGCAGTCGGAGTCTGTCTGGAGACAGGCGGACAAGTACCGCGTTCCTCGGGTTGCATTTGTCAACAAGATGGACCGCCGAGGCTCGGATTTTCACGCCGCGGTGGTTGAGATGCGGACGAAGCTCAGCGCCAATGCCGTCCCGATTCAGCTTCCCCTCGGTTTCGAGGAAGACTTTGTCGGTAACATTGACCTCATCGAGATGAGGGCGAGGATTTACCACGAGGATGACCTCGGGACGACATTTGAGGTCGTGGATATCCCCCTGGAGCGGTTTGAGGAGGCGGAGCATTATCGGGAGCTCTTGCTTGAGCATCTGTCGGAAGAGGATGAGGAATTCATGGGGGCCTATCTGGGCAGCGAGGCGGTCGAGGAGGAACATATTCATGCGGCCCTCCGGCGGCTGACGGTCGCGAATAAGATCGTCCCGGTGCTCTGCGGGGCGGCTCTGAAAAACAAGGGCATTCAGCAATTGCTCGATGCCGTTGTGCGCTATCTTCCCTCGCCCCAGGATGTTCCGCCAGTTCAGGGAGAACATCCTCGAAGCGGCGCCCGCCAGGTCCGCCGCGCTCACAGCAACGAGCATTTCTGTGGGCTGGTGTTCAAAATCATGGCTGACCCGTTCATGGGCAAAATGTCGTTCGTCCGCATCTACTCGGGAAAGCTGAGGAAGGGCAAACACGTTTACAATGCTTCCTCTGAAAAGCGGGAGCGTGTCATGCGGTTGTTACGGATGCACGCAAACCACAGCGAGGACGAGGACGTCATCTTTGCGGGGGACATCGGCGCCATTGTGGGACTGAAAGAATCTGTTACCGGCGACACCCTGTGCGACGAGCGCCATCCGATTGTTCTGGAGCGGATGCGCTTCCCGGAGCCCGTAATCTCCATGGCGATCGAGCCAAAAACCAAAGCTGACCGCGACAAGCTCCGCTCAACGCTGTTGAGCCTTTCCGGAGAAGACCCCACATTCAAGATCAAGGTGGACGTGGATACCGGGCAAACCATCATCTCCGGAATGGGGGAGCTGCACTTGCAGGTGCTGAAGGAACGGATGATCCGCGAGTTTAACCTCAAGGTGAGCGTCGGGAAGCCCCAGATCGCGTACCGTGAGACCGTTCTGGAGGCGGCGGAGAGCGAAGGGAGGTTCATCAAGCAGACGGGAGGACACGGTCATTACGGACATGTGGTTCTTCGTGTGGAGCCCGCGGCGAGAGGTTCCAGTTTAACCATTGTGAATGAAGTCAAGGAAGGAAGAATCCCAAAGGAATACATGTCCGCCGTCAGCGAAGGGATTGTGGATTGTGCCACAAGCGGCCCCCTGGCGGGATACCCGATGGTGGACGTGAAAGTCACGATATTGGATGGTTCCTATCACGAAGTGGATTCCTCGGATTATGCTTTCAAAACGGCGGCTTCCATGGGTCTTCGGGAGGCGGTGAAGAAAGCTGCGGCGACGCTTCTGGAACCCATCATGCGACTGGAAGTGGTCACGCCCGAGGAATATGTGGGGGACATTATCGCCGACATTAACGCTCGCAGGGGCAAAGTGAAGAGCCTGGAGACGAGATTGCGTACACAGGTCGTAAAAGCGGAGGTGCCCCTGGCGGAGATGTCCGATTATTCGACGGCGGTGCGTTCCCTGACGAAGGGGAGAGCCAGTCACTCTATGGAACCGCACCACTTCGAGGTGGTTCCTCCCCAGATTCAAGAACAAATGCTGGAATGAAACCTTGCTAAGTCGCTTGTAAGGAGGGGCGCACATCATGGCGAAGGAGAAGTTTGCGAGGACGAAGCCGCACGTGAATGTGGGGACCATCGGCCATGTGGACCACGGCAAGACGACGTTAGTGGCGGCGATGACGAAGATATTGGAGAAGCACGGGCTGGCGAAGGAGCGGACGTTTGACTCGATAGATAATGCACCGGAGGAGAAGGAGCGGGGGATC
>JAUYEE010000201.1 GCA_030691545.1 bacterium
CAGCCAGAATATCCCTGCCTGATTCCCCACCGTCAACATCTATGCCAAGGTCCCCCTGTGTCTACCGGACGGATACGCTTCTCCTGTCCCTGCATTTTCATCCTCCTCGATGCGTTCTGTCTCCATACCACACATACGCTCTATCTGCCGAGGAGTATGGCTCACATCGTTCTCACAGGGAACATGGGTTGGCCGGGCGCTTACGTCTGCGGGCGTCTTCACCGGGTGCTCGCTGCCATCGGCGCCATGGTAGATTAACAAACAGGAATGGTCGGAGTGCTGTGGGCTGAACGAGACCTCCTGGCTCAGGACATTGCCGCCGCAGATAAGGGGGATATAAGCGGCAGCGAGAAGTTGTGCGGTCGCCCTGCACGACACTGACATTAGAAGACTACGCAGCTCTCCCATTCTGGACGTATCTCTGCTTCGGTGCCGTAGGTAAGGGAAAGGGGCGGAGCAACCCAGCAGCCCTGGAAGGAGCGCTGCCTTTCGGCGAAGAGCGGCTGGCGTGTGGGCACTGCTATTGGGTTGGCGAATCGGGAAAGTCCCCGACATCCTCCAGCTTGGCGACTGTGTCGGCGCTGTTGAATGGAACGACTTTTACGTGGCCATCGCCGAAGAGCATGTTGGAGCAGGAGACGTGCCTGTCGAAAGCGAGGACATCCATACTGCTCACGGCGCCGGAGTTTTTATACCAGAAGACTCCGTCATTCGGCCGCTGCTCCTCGCACATCAACATAACCTGGGTGAGCCACCTGCCGATCTTGTCCCGCTGGCGGCCCCGATAGGCGAGGTTTTGAGAGTAGCTGTAGTTGCGGATGTTTCGGTTCTTGTCCCCGGGGCACGTGTAAACCTCGTAGCTCTTCAGATAGGGCCACAGCAGACCCTCCCTGATCTGCAGTTTTGTGGCGCCGCCGTTGATGATATTGCTCTGGGCGTCGTAGGTGATCCACGAGGTGCGAATATAGGCCATTGTGTCGCCTTGCCACCCCGGCTGCGGCGGATACCAGCCGTCGTAGTCGTTTGCGTACTGCTCGTACGCTAAGCCGAGCTGCCGCAAATTCTGCATACAATGCGCCTGCTTGCCCTTCTCCTTGGCATTCTGAATAGTCGGCAGAAGAAGGGCCATAAGAATGGCGAGTATGGCCGTGACCACAAGCAGCTCGATAAGAGTGAACCCGACGCGGATCAACCTGTTGGGAAGGCGCCGCCTAAGCCCGTTGATAAGTTGCCTCTTCGGGCGAAGTCCAACGAAACCACGATTTGAGTTCGCCATTGGAGTATCTCCCCGTAATGATTGTTTTTTGTGTCATTTCGACGCTTGACAAACCGCTTTTATGATAGCCCTGCGCCCGGGCCGTGTCAACAGAAATAACCAAAATCGTAAGACTGGATTAACAGGGTGCAGCGGACTCACCTGCTCGACGCGGGCCCCATGCGCTCACGGGTCAGTCGCGTTCTGCCGCCGGTTCTTTGACCTCCTGCATATTCTGGATTCGCGTGAACTTATCGTATCCGCATCCCGGGCATGCAGTTGTGCCAGTCTGTTCGGGCTCGGGACCGAACTCCGTGGGAACCTCCTGCACATTGTAAGAGAAGATTTGACCGCAACTGTCGCATCGAACGGCCCGGTACGCTGCCTTCCTCCCACAATGTTTGCATTTGTATGGACCCGGCTGACCCGCGATGACTCTCTGCGGAAAAATCTTCTGGCACGCCGGATTGCTGCACATCAGGATGGACGTGTACCCTCTCCCCTCTTCGGGCTCGGGCTTACTCCGCGTCACGGCGAGGTAGGTGGCTACACCTGTGATGCCCAGAAGGATAATCATCGTCAGGACGGACTTTGAAGGGGAACCCATGGCAACAGGTCCTTCGACTTCAGTTGGGTTGAGGTTCGGACCAGGCGCCACCTCCGCAGGCGTTCGCGGGCAACCCGAGATGTGCTCAGCGAGGCCCTGAACCGGAACGAATGTACCATTGCCAGGCGGAAGTCCGCAAGGTTTTTTCTTGTCATGCACGAGACCCGCCAGGGCATCGCCCCTGCGCCCATGCCCGTCTCAATATCTCCATAGCCGCCAAAACGAACGTCTGCGCAAGCGCGCGATCTTCGGCCAAGAGAATATGAACTGAGAAATGGCTCAAACGACGGGGACAAGACGGACATTCTCTCTAATGGGTTGCTTTCAAATCTAAAGAAGGTCGCCATGGGAGATGACGGTCACTTTTACGCGTGGAGGCGGCCCGTCCGTCTGACCGCACGAGAACCGAACGTGGTTCTGGCCCTTGCGAAGAAGCGGTGTGGCGCCGTCCACAGCACCATTCGCGAGTGTCTCGCCCTTTGAACCGAACAAGGTGAATTCCCCGCTGCTGTTTAGTTCGACACGGCCGCCGGATAGAATTTCGACCGGTAACTCTATGGTCTGATGGTTAAGCATGACTGTCGGATTCCTCACGGTGCAAGGGAGCATCGGGAGAGCTTTGATCGGGCCTATGAGACACTTTACCTGCCTGTCCTTTGGGAGATTGTTGTACCAGATGCCAACCGACTCCACGGTTCCAAAGTCAATGGTCTCGCGGTAAACGTTGTAGAGCCACTTGCCGTCATCCCACGAATAGTCGCTCCAGCAGAGGGATTCGGTCTCAACCAATGTGAAAATGCGTTTGCTCGTGAAGTCAACGGTGATGTAACGGTCTGCGACCGCGCCGTAAGAAATATGCCGGGGACTCTCCAACCGGATGGCGATAATCTCCCCAAGGCCGTCGCCCTCCACCCAGACACCGAGTGCTTGGTGGTCTTTCAGGTTCAGACAGGGATCGAATCTGCGATCGAGCCTGGCCCAAGCGGCGTCGCGAGCGACCTTGCCTGAATTCGTCGCCGTGAGCATGCCCGCAGGTTGCGAGCCATTCGACGCGGGGGCTCGGTTGAGTTTCACTGTTACGCCCTCTGCGGCGCGAGGCGGCCCGGTGAATGCGTCGGCATCCGAGAGGTCGGCCAGAACGACGTTCGCCGGATCGTCGTAGGATTTTGCGGACATGAGCGCCTCGATGCGAAGTCTCACCGGCTGGTTCTCGAAGGGGTTCTCTGTTGTCCATGAAAGACTCCACGGCTCGGAAGATGCCGCGACGTGTGAGTCGTAGTGTGCGGGTCGGAAACGCCAGTTTCCTGTCTCGTCACAAAGGAGAGAAAACTCCTTTCCGGGCTCGCGCAGCTTGGCCTTGATCCTCTTATTGAAAGACCCTGCCCGATGGAGTTCCTCGCACGTGCGCAGAGTGTCCACCGCCTCTCGAAACAGAGGGACGTCGTTCAGACGCTTGTGGTCTATTGCCCCGGTCAGGGAAATGCCGGCGTCCCATCCGATGAGTTTAGCTCCGAGATATTCGATTACATCGGGATAGGTCGGCTCCACCTGAGGCGGATTGAATGCCTGGAAATTCCACCACCCAAGATGAAGAGGAAGCAAGAGTCCCCCGTTCACCGACTCCGCGTGGATGTCAATGAAACGCTTGTGTCCACGCTGCGGATAGTCCCATGCCTGCCACCGCGTGCGGAACTGCCAGAAATGATGCCACATTGCGCTCATTTCCATCCCGACAGGCTTCTTCAAACGTTTCTGGATTGCAAACACAAATTTGCTTGCCCAGTACCAGCACTCGTCCTGACCGCGGAGAATGCTGCTGCCATCAATGGCGTCGAGATAGATGCCGTCGAAGTCGCACGCATTCACGATTCCCACGTGATTCTCAGCAATCTCCTCGAAGAGCGTTGACTCCGGGTCCGGCACGAACAGGCCAAAGCACTCCTTCAGGTGGCGGGCCTTGGTCCCCTTCTCATGGGAAGCCGGCTTTGTGCCAAAGGCGCCCCGCTGAACCTGGCTGAATCGCCACGGAGGTTCTTGGCTGACGGCAGCAAAGGTCACCAGCTCATCATCAATATGGAGCACCACACTGTTGTGCTCGAAAAACCCGGTGATGCTGCTCATGCCCTTTGTTGACTCGTTGACCGGAATCTCCGCGTCATCGGGACCGACGGCCTCGGCGAGGCTGAATGTCCGAAAGGCGTCGAGCCTTTTGTCGGGAACAGGGCTCACATATTTCGACTGCTTGTCAATGAAGAATGCGTAAGTGTGGAAGATGGAGCCGATCCCGGCGTCGTGAAGGCGTCTGACGATTCGGCGGTATCCCTCCCACTCCTCAGGCCACCTTGCTGGGTTCAGAACAAAATCACCGAAGCGGAAGAATCCGCTCCCACCGTGATGGTCAATTTGAGTCACCCCGAGATTCCTTGCCATGGCGATCCATTCGTCCACGTTCGACTCAGTGAGCGAGCCAAAGTTGAAGAGGTATGAGCCGCGGTTGAACGGGACATCATGTGCCCACGGACCCGCGACTGGGCAGTGCGGCATCTCGTCAGCGTCGGATAGCGCTTCCTTCAGGGCAGGCAACATTTTCTCCATCGGCATCGCGATCATCGCCACCTTTGCGCCCTCGATGCCAAACTTGGTGCAACAAGACGCTTGAAGATGGGTCTGGAGCGCAGGGAGCTGGTCCACTCGTGTGATAAGGTTGAGGGACAAGGCGCACGAACCGAAAGACTCGTCGGGTCGGCCCTTCACGGTGAGCGGGATGTTCAGAAACATGATTGAATCGAGTTGGTCACCTTTCACCGACTCGACTGTGGTACGGATGTACGAGTTTCGAGGCTCGACTCGTAGGGAAACCTCTGCGTCCGTCTCTCCGAATCGGAGGACAAGGCGTCCGTCTGAAGATAGGACGGAGGTTGCGGGATACTCCTTTCCCTCTTGTCGTACAAGCGCACAGACTGACTCGGGTTCACGTCTAAGGTAGTCAACTCCGGTTAGACGATCAACGAACGCGAGGTTCTTCCCGTCCGCCGATATCGTGTACCGCACGTGGGCATTCTCGATTACGACCACGCCCTGGCGTGGCTGCTCGCTGGCCTCCGCTGCGTAGAGAATGAGTAAGCCAGCAATGAGTCGCACTGTTTTCATGGTGAGCCTCCGGGAAGCACCTTATGGCTGTGTTTCATGAATCCGCTGACGTGTTCACGGATGAATCCGGATGGTCGAGAAGTGGCGCCATGGCGCCACTAAAGCCGGCTCCGGCCAACAAGGTTCGCTTGCGCCATACCACCGCCTGAAGACGGTGGCTAAAGGAGCGTGCCGGCCGAAGCCCGGCAAGTCAAGGCGGCGATAACGCTGAGTCGCGGCGATCTGGACCGTCGTGTACCATACGTGACCGGATTTGCGAAAGTCTGTACTAAGTTACCATGAAAAGGAGTGTGCACGCATGGGCATTTCGCGAACAAGGACCGCAAGTGTTTCTGATTCGTCATCGGTACCGAAGCTCGATGAGCGAGGGCCGCGCTGTGCAGACCGAGCATATCGCGAACGGCCACGGAAGAATGGGAGCGTGGAACCCTGCGAGGGAGAACTAAATGCATGGCTCAATGATGGGGAGGCGGTGCCCTCAAGGTCTCTTGTTTTTCTGGTCTGGGGATCAGGCGTTGCAGGCGACCGGGCCGCGCGTTATTGTTCCCAAAACTCCAGAGTCTTTTCTGTCTCCTGAGTCGCGCGAATCGTATGATGAGGAGGGACAATGGTCCGCATAAAACTGATTTCGGGCGCAGCAATCTTCGTATTTCTCCCGGCATTGTGCACCTTGGCGGCCACCGAAACGCTTGCGGACGTTGAAGGTGTTGTGGCTTTCGATTCTGGGGAAGCTCGCGATTCAGTGCTCAAGGGATTTACCGTCATAGACGGCGCCGGCTACGGATGGCTTGGCGGCGGAGTCATATCTGCCAACGGCCTCTCCCCGATAATCGCGAACAACATTATAAGGCTCGGCTCAGCGGAAAGAGGCGGCGGAATCTATGTGGGAGAGAAGCCGAACGATGGACTGAAGGTCAGCCCGAGCGGGCATTACTTCACTTATCAAGGAAGACCAGTGATGCTCGTGGGGGACAGCGGAACGCAATGCGTCATGCAGAATCTCAACATTGACTACCGAGAGTGGATTGACGACGTTGCCTCTCGAGGAAACAACGCCGTACATGTTTGGGCACTGCTGGCGCCGCGACAAAGACAGGACGGAAGCGTCGTCGAGGAACGCTACGCCTATGTTTATCCCGGAGCAACGCCCTGGCGGCGTAGAACAGACGGCCCGCCGGCCACGGATCAACTCAGGCAATGGGATTTGACCCAGTTTGACGAGGGCACGGATCCCAAGAGCCATTACTGGCCTCGATTGCGGGCTCTCGTTGCCTACGCCAAAAAGAGGAACATGTGTGTTGGAATTACACTCTTTTTCGGATGGCCAAAGTGGGACACAGCGCAGCGGCCGGACTGGAGCTATCACCCATTCAACGCGGTCAATGGGGGACACTTGACGAACAACGACGCTGTACAGGTAATCGAGTCTCCCGGTCGAGAAGTCCTCGCGGAGAAATGGTCTGACTCCTGGCCAGCGGCAAAGAGGACCCAGTGGATTTGGGAGAAATACTGCGAGAAGATGATCAGGGATCTCCATTATTACGGAAACGTGTTCTTCGTGTTTATGGATGAGCATTCGTATGGCGAGGGGAATTCTGGAGACCACTTCATGGACTTCTTCAAGAGGAGAGGTCAAGTATTCGTTGACTGGGATACCAGGCGGGAACGAGCCGACGCGGTTCATGTTGGCACGCAGACCTCAACCAATCGAAACAGTGAGGCAGTCACTGAGTTTGGGAAAATGCCGGCTCGCCCCATCATGCTCCTCGAGGGGCTGCCCTATGAGCTGGGAACTCTGGCCTTGCGTCAATCCATGTGGACATTCGCCATCGGTGGCGGTCACTTCTTCTTTCACGACGATCAAGGTCAAGGAACGCCTCAAACGGGTGTCATGGGTTACGATCCGAGCGTCAGGGGTGGTGTCAAACCCCTCAGGACTTATGAATGGTTGGGAACCCTCGCGAAATTCTTCAACGTGAAGGTGCTTGACCTCGACAAAATGATTCCCCGCAACGATTTGGTCAGCGGGGGTAAGGACGCGTATTGCCTGGCAAATGCCGGGTTTGAATACGTTGTGTACCTGCGAAGCGGCGGCAGTGTTAGTTTGGAATTAGGCGAGGCAGCAGGAAAGCAGTTGATGGTCGAGTGGCTAAACCCCGATTCCGGCGCCCACACTTCGGGTGGCGCCATCGCGGCAGGAAAAAGTGTGACCCTCGCACCCCCGTCCTCTCCAGGAGACGATTGGGTTGTTCACGTCTATCAACAACGAGTGCTTTAACCCGCTGCCCTCCGCTCGCGATCGGTAGGTTGCGTGCGGCGAGGCAAGCCACTTGCTTTCTGGTTTTGGGGGATTCGTCGTTGCGTCGGGGGCAGGGCGCGCGTTATGGTTGCGCCAATCCAAACACGAAGGGGCGATGGCACTCAGGGTCGTTCCCATTCTCGCATGGCTGTGTCCACGGAGGAGCACGGACGGACACGGACGACGACGGCGTTCCTATGCTCGTCTGGCTGTGTCAGGTCACTCTGTCAGGGTTGGCGCCCCGTTGAACCATGCTCGCCCTTCAACGTGTCCTTGAGACCATTGGCCTAACTATCTTTGAATAGGTTGGATGCTCTCATGAAAGCAGTTGCTGTGCCGAGGACTCAAATGTTGATAAAAGGCGGCCGCGCGGTTGTGTTGCTTCAAATGCTTGCTATTTGTACGCCTCTTTGTGCCCAGAATCGAATGGGCGAGGCCCGCTTTGGGCAATTCGAAACCAACGTCAAATACGCGCCGGCGAACGATATTGACGCCCTGGTGATGCGGACGTTGCATGAGCAGGGCATCGAGCCCGCGAACCGGTGTTCCGACGCGGTCTTTATTCGTCGCGTCTATCTGGATGCGATTGGCTCGTTGCCCGAGCCTCAGGAGGTTCGCCGATTCTTCGAGGACCGTCGTCCCAACAAGCGAGCTGCGCTGATTGACGCCCTGTTAGAGCGGGATGAGTTTGCTGACTATTGGTCGCTGAAGTGGTGCGACCTGCTGCGGGTAAAGGCGGAGTTTCCGATCAATCTGTGGCCTAACGCGGTGCAGGCTTATCATCGCTGGATTCACGACGCGATTCGGCAGAACATGCCTTACGATCAGTTTGCCCGCGAGTTGTTGACTTCGAGCGGCAGCAATTTTCGCGTGCCGCAGGTGAATTTCTACCGTGCGATTCAGGGCCGGGAACCCTCCGCCATCGCAGGGGCAGTGGGGCTGACGTTCATGGGGGTGCGACTGGAAAACTGGCCGCAAGAGCGCCGCTCCGGCATGGAGGCTTTCTTCTCGCGCGTGGCGTACAAGCAAACAGCCGAGTGGAAGGAAGAAATCGTTTACCTGAATCCGGCGGCGACTGAGCCTTTGCGCGCCGCCTTTCCGGATGGCGTCGCCGTCGAGATCCAGTCTGGCCAGGATCCCCGCACGGTCTTTGCCGATTGGCTGATTGCCCCGGAAAATCCGTGGTTCGCGCGCAACATTGTGAATCGCATCTGGGCGTGGCTGCTGGGCCGCGGAATCATTCACGAACCTGATGACATCCGGCCGGATAATCCTGCCGTCCATCCCGAGCTCCTGGCCTTTCTGGAAAAGGAACTGGTTAGAGCCAACTACGACCTGCGGCATATTTACCGCCTGATTCTGAATTCCGGCACCTACCAGCAGTCCTCGATCCCGCGCAGCGGCGATCCCAGGGCTGAGGTTCTGTTCGCGTATTATCCGGTACGTCGGCTCGAGGCGGAAGTGCTGATTGATGCGCTGTGTTGGATTTCCGGGACCCGGGAAAGCTACTCGAGCGCCATTCCGGAGCCGTTCACCTTCATTCCTGAAGAACATCGCTCCATCGAGCTTGCGGATGGCAGCATCACCAGTCAGTTCCTCGAAATGTTCGGCCGTCCGGCTCGCGATACCGGCTTGGAATCCGAACGGAACAATCAGCCCACCGACGCACAGCGGTTGCACCTGCTGAATTCAAGCCACGTTCAAGACAAGATCGAACGCAGCGCGCGGTTGAACGGACTGATCAGAGCCGCCAAAGGGAACCGTCGCACGCTGATTAACATCGTCTATCTAAACATTCTGTCACGATATCCAACTCAGGCCGAACTGGCCGCCGCGGAAGAATACTTTCGAACGAAGGGAATCAACCTCAGACAGGCCACGAACGATCTGGTCTGGGCGTTGATCAACACGAAGGAGTTTCTATACCGGCATTGAGCTGGCCGGTCGCCGTCCCTCTGGTCATCTTGTGAAAAAGGAGGAAACGGTCACATGAGCAAGCGACAAACCCCAGAGTTCATGACTCGGCGCGAAGCGATAAGGCGAGGATTTCTCGGAGCGGCCGGACTGCTATTGACCGGTCCTTTCCGTCTCCAGGCGAGGTCGGCGCCTCTCAACCCCAAGGCTAAATCGGTTATCCAGATATGGATGTGGGGCGGGCCGAGCCATCTGGACACCTTTGATCCCAAGCCGGACGCGGGCTACGATTATTGCGGGCCTTTTAACAAGCCGATCCAAACCAATGTGGACGGCATCCAAATCGGCGAAATGCTGCCGCTGTTGGCACAGCAGGCCGACAAGTATTCCATCATCCGCAGCATGACGCACGGGAACAACAGTCACGAGACCGCGTCGTATATCGTGCAGACCGGACACGAGCCCGGTAGGCTGGTCTATCCCTGCGTCGGAGCCGTGGTATCGCTGTTCAAAGGGTATGATCACGGTTATAAGGGGCTTGTCCCGCCCTATATTGTTTTGACCCAGCCTCAAGGCCGCTTTTCCGAGGCGGGTTTTTTAGGGCCGCGATACAAACCGTTCGCCACGGGCGGCGACCCCAACCAGACCCCCTTCGCTGTGGAAGGGATCGTTGCAAGAGGCATCTCCGATGATCGCCAGCGCAGCCGGCGAGAGCTGCTCCATGACCTCGATTCCCTCGGCAAAGCCATGCCCAAAAACCCGCACTTTGAACAACTCGACCGCTGCGAGGAAAATGCCTACGGAATGATTTTCGGCGACGCCAGGAAGATGTTCGATTTGTCACAGGAAAAAGACGAGGTCCGAGAACAGTACGGCCGCAACACGTTTGGCCAGTCCTGCCTGATGGCGCGCAAGCTGGTTGAACAGGGCGTGCCCTACGTCACCATCAACTACAGGGGATGGGACACCCACAAACAGCACTTCGAGACCATGCGCCGCAGGCTGCCGGAAATGGACCGCGGTATGGCCGCGCTGTTGCAGGACCTGGCTGACCGCCACCTGCTCGAGAGCACAATCATCTGGTGGAGCGGCGAGTTTGGGCGAGGGCCAAAAATCCAGTGGGAAGCGCCCTGGAACGGCGGGCGGTCCCATTACGGCAAGTGCTTCTGCGCCGTGGTGGCCGGCGGGGGATTCAAGGGCGGCCATGTTGTCGGAGCCTCCGACGAGAAAGGCCTGGAAGTAGCAGAACGTCCTGTGTATCCGCAAGACCTGATCGGCAGCATGTACGAGTTGCTCGGCATTGACCCCGATGGCCCGCTGTCAAACCCGCGCGGACTGGACGTTCAGGTCATGCCGCCAGCGGAGGGCAGCGGGGGACGACTCAAAGAGATTATGTAAGTACAGGAGCTGAACCATGTCATTCGTCTGGAGACCAGTCCTATTATTCATTGGGTTGAGCCTTAGTGTTGCTACGGCGTGGGGCCAGCCGAATGCGAATGAACCGCATATCGGCTATCTTTATCCCGCCGGCGGGCAGCGAGGCTCCGTTGTTCAGATCACGGCAGGCGGCCAGTTCCTCAGAGGCGCTACTGACGTGTACGTTTCCGGTGAAGGGGTGCGCGCGTTAGTCATTCAATACATGCCGCCGCTCAGAAATGTGAGCAGGGAACAGCGTCAGTTGCTCCAAAATCGTCTGAGGGAGGTGCGAGAGAAACGGTTGGCCGAATTGAGCGAGAAAGGCAGAAGTCAACCCATATCCCCCAGAAGAACGCCTGCAAGGAAGCAAGCGGACACGCCCGCGCCAGAGAGGCAAAATGCATCGGACAAGGAAACGGATGCAACGACGGAGGAAGTGAAACTGCCGGACCATCCGTTACTGTATGACCTGGAGAATAAGAGCCTCAGAGAGCTTGCACATATTACGTATGTTCTTTTTGCATCGAGGGCGAAGCAGCAGCCCAACCGACAGATTGCCGAGTCGGTGCTGATTGAAATCACCATCGCCTCAGATGCGCCGCCCGGGAACCGTGAACTGCGGCTCGTAACCAACACCGGCCTGACGAATCCCGTGATCTTCCAGGTGGGGCTGTTGCCGGAAATCTGCGAACTGGAGCCTAACAACCGCGAGGCACATCCGGCCCTGCCCCGTCTCTCGAATGTTCCCAACCTGCCGAAGGAAAAACCCGTCGAACTGCCCGTGCTGCTGAATGGACAAATTATGCCGGGAGACGTTGATCGTTTGCGTTTCCGCGCCAAGCAGAGACAGAATCTCGTGATAGAGACGCAAGCGCGGAGCCTGATCCCGTATCTGGCCGATGCCGTCCCCGGCTGGTTCCAGGCCACGCTGGCCCTTTACGATGCTAAGGGCAAAGAAGCGGCCTTTGTGGACGATTACCGTTTTAATCCCGACCCGGTTCTTTTCTACCGGGTTCCCGAGGACGGAGAGTACGAGCTGGAGATCCACGATTCCATTTATCGCGGACGGGAAGATTTTGTCTATCGCATTGCCGTGAGCGAGCAGCCTTTTATCACGCAGATGTTCCCGTTGGGGGGTAGGGCGGGCGTGGAGACCGTCGCTACTATTGACGGCTGGAACCTGCCGACGACCCGACTACCATTGGATACCCAACCCGGCGATAACGGCATTCGCAGGACACCATACCATCAAGGAAAACAACTTTCGAATTCCATTCCGTATGCCGTGGATACACTGCCCGAGTGCAATGAAACTGAAGCAAACGATACGATGAAGAGCGCCCAGCAAATCGAGCTGCCGAAGATCGTTAACGGTTGTATCGAGCGGCGTGGCGATCTCGACGTATTCCAGTTTGAGGGTCGCGCCGGCGAAAAGGTTGTGGCCGAAGTCTTTAGTCGCCGGTTGAATTCCCCGCTGGACTCGCTTCTGCGGTTGACCGATGCATCGGGTGATGTGCTGGAATGGAACGACGACTACGTGATCGAGGATAATCACCTGTACAAGGATACGGCGGGATTGCTCACGCACCACGCGGATTCGTGCCTCATGGCGGAGTTGCCGAAGGACGGAGAGTACTACGTGGAGCTTTCCGATTCGCAACATCACGGAGGGCAGGCGTATGGTTATCGCCTGCGCATCGCTGCCCCACAGCCTGATTTCGCGCTCCGCGTGACGCCATCCAGCATCAGCGTGCGAGCCGGGGGCATCGTGCCGATCTGTGTGTACGCATTGAGGAAGGACGGATTCGACGGCGAGATCGAGGTCGTTTTGAAAGACGCACCCGCCGGCTTCGAGATCAACGGCGGGCGGATTCCTGCCGGACGCGATCGCGTCCGCATGACCCTGACGGCGCCTCCGAAGGCGCCCGGTCAGCCGGTCGTCCTGCAACTGGAAGGCCGCGCCCGGGTCCAGGGGCGAACCGTCAGTCATTCGGCTGTTCCCGCAGATGATGTGATGCAGGCATTTCTCTACCGGCACTTGGTACCCGCACAGGAAGTACTGGTCTTGGTCCAGAACGCCAGAGGGCGTGCGCCTTCCATTGAACTGGCCGGCGACGGTCCGGTGCGGATCCCCGCGGGCGGCTCAGCGCAGGTACTCATTAAGACCCGGAGAAGTCCAATGCTTAGGGAAATCCAACTGGAACTCAATGAACCGCCTGAGGGCGTGACCCTTCACGATGTGACCGTTGTGCCCCACGGCCTGGCGTTTCAGTTGAAGGCCGACAAGGATGTAGTCCGAGCCGGTTTCGCAGACAACCTGATCGTCGAGGCCTTCAGAGAGTCTGTGGTTCGACAGAAAGACGGCAAACCCACAAATCAGAAACGCAGATATGCGATCGGGGTCTTCCCGGCCATCCCCATTGAGATAGTGCAGCCATAAGTATTGCGGCGGCACCGGGGCGTGCGCTTGTTGATGGCATGCCGCCATTGCTACAGCGAGTACACGGGCACAAGCACCTCGCGTTGCGCTTCATGATGTCTGCGTAGCGTGTCAAGTTCTGGGGGCCTCTCCTACAGAAGCCTAACGGAAGACGTACCGCGCAGCACCGGAATGAAGTTTGTGAATCCGCTTTCTTTTTGTGCATTGAGCCGCATGAGGCGCTCAATTTTGTCGTCCTTGCGTTTTGCCAAAGGGTTATCTTCACGAACTACCAGAACATAGGCCGTAGTGAAATGAAAAGGCCTTTCAATCTCCGAGAATTTCCATCGCTCCCTTCGTTCTGCGGCATACACTACGAAACCCTGCTGGTTTAATTCGGCGATCTGCCTGTCAAACTCAAGCTGAGCGAGCACCCTGTCTTTAGCTTCCACATCGCTCCACATGTCGCCGTAGTCCTGAAGACTCTGCGAAAAACCTCCAATCAACTCCGCTTCTTGCTGTGTCTTCGGCTGGTCGTTATTAAACTGAAATGCATCCGTCCCCATTGCTGAGCTACAGAGCTCTGTCCCTGTATCGACTCGAAAGGCAAAGAACACGGGTAGGCTGGCTTCTTTGCGAGCCGTCAGTTTCTTGCGCACCCAAGTTTCATGCACGGCCTTCATCTTTGTGAGGACTTCAGCAGTAAAGGTGTTAGGTTGGTCGTCAACTTCCTTATGGTGATTTCTGCACAGAAGAATCAGGTTAGCAGGTTTATCTCGTTCATCAATTGGCAACGGTGAATCCCCCCTGGCACCGTTGGCTTCCCGAGCAACAATGTGACATTCTTCTCCAACAATGGCCTCATCATCAAGTTGAGTAGATTCGTTTACTAATTCGCGGCGGCAAATAGCACATCTGTTTCCAGAACGAGCCCAAAGAACCTTGCGTGTCTTGTCACTGATCGCCATCGGCGTCTATCCCCGTGTCATGCAATCTTCTGCATTGCGTTTACAAATTCTTTGCCAGAAAGGGGAGGAGGAAGCGTCTTACCGTCTTGTTCGTAGATCTCTATGGTCTCCTCAACGATCTGACATAGTTCGTCAAAAACGACTCTCGGCTCATTGCCGTGACAGCCGCCGTAGAACAGCTCCGGACAGCTTCCAATAAAGCATTGATCCTGATCGGACCATTCAACCAGTTTGACATATTTGTCTGCTTGCTTCATTTCTCCGCCTCGTCGGCGAACACGTCCTCGTTTGTCAGATAACCGCGAGCTTCTGCAAAAGGCATCATTGCCTGCCTTCGTGCTTCAAACTGGCTGATACGAAGCTGGCGGCGCAGGGCCTCTCTCGCGATGTCGCTTCGGGTTCTTCCTGACCGACGACTCGCCTTGGTCAACAGGTCATCGAGACCTTTGTCAAGTCGGATGGTAAGGGTGCTCGTTTTCACGCAATGCAGTGTAAGACAGCGCCGTTAACTGGTCAACAGGAAGTCATCGACGGGCGCGGCTGCGCATCGGAGGTATGGATGAATCCCTTCATCGAGAAGCCAGGCTGAAGCCTGCTCCGCCAGAGACCTGTGGCATCAGAGTCCCACGGGCTGAAGCCCGCGGCTAACAGAACAGTCGCCGGCTAAAGCCCGGCGCCGAGGGATTCGTCTTGAAGCCCTGGAGGTGGCATCCCGCCTTTGGCGGGACCCGTGACTGTACCGCAGGCGTCCCCGCCTGCATCCCTTCAACATGGGCAGGGTGCCCATGCCACCTCATCGGAGCGCTCGAAAGAAGCTATTCGGGGCGTCAGCATGAATCGCTGAAACGTAGCCACACCGTCATCAGCCCCACAATGATTGTACGGCCTGAGTAGTTTCAACAAGCGAGGCAAGGCCGATGTGAGGGAGGACGCTTGGGAGGGGCGCGCGGAGTCGGTCGCCGGTTGAGCTACTGGGCGAGCGGTCTGTCCACTTCGGGTGCGGCATGAGGCGTGGCCTCAAGCAGCACAGGCGTTCCTCCCTGCTCCTTGCTTTTGTCGGCGGCATCCATGAAGGAGTAAATCCGGATGGTTTCTTCGGGGGTGACGGGAGGGACTCCAGTCTGGAAGAACTTGATCATTTCGCGGACCAAACCCTCGTAAATGGAGTCGTGGCCAGGTTTGGTCGTGTAAATGCCGTTCTCGCAGAAGACGGTGACGCCGGAGGCTGCGTTGCCCTGGCGGATGCCGCGGAAGGTCCCGATGCGACCGTCTTTCCACAGTCCTACGACGACATCCGTTCCTTCGGACTGGACTCGTGTGACGGAGACACAGCCGGGGCCCATGACGGTGAAGAGGGCTTCGACTCCGTGGATGCCGTACCAGAAAAGGTCGGGGTGATGCGGCTCGATGGTTGCGGGGGAATAGGAGTCGCAGCCGGTGACGGACCCGAGGTCTTCCCGTTCGAGTCCTTCCATCCAACGATAGCATGAGGAGCTGAAGCAGGGGACGCCGCTCTGCTCCGAGAGGCGAAAAATCTCTTTCACGTCTTCGAGGTTTCCCGCCATCGGTTTGTCAATGAAGACGGGCTTTTTCGCGGCGAAGACGGGGCGGACTTGTTCGAGGTGGGGGCGGCCGTCCACGCTGGTGATGAGGACCGCGTCCACTTTCTCGCAGAGGGTTGGTATGTCGGGCACGATTTCGACGTGCCATTTGTCACGGAGCTCGGCGGTGTAGCTCTCGACGCGGGTGGCGCTGGCCTCGACGTCGGGGCTTCCGCCGGGGTAGCCAGCGACGACGCAGGCTCCGGGGACATAGTGAAGATTGCGCGGGTCGTTGAGCAGCTCGGTGAAGGCGATGACGTGGGAGGTGTCGAGGCCGATCATGCCGAGGCGCAGGGGCGGGATCTCCTTACCACTGTCTTTCTGCTCTTCTGCCATAGCACACCTGGTGAGCGCGATTGAGAGTATGATCGCAAGAATAGGCTTCATGGTTTCCGTCTCCTGACTTCGCTTTCGGAAAAGCCGGTTCCGCCCTTGCCCCGTTGCGTCCCGCCGGGCAGAGTTGCGCCAGCGTGAGAAAGTCTATCCGCCGGCCGGAGAGTTGTCAAGGCAATCGGGTTTTCATTGGGTTTTCAGTTCCCGTAAGAAGCATGCTCCTGTTATACTGAGACGGCAATTCGAAAGGGAAAGTTTAGCCTGGCGAGCATGGAGAGGAGTAAATGCTCACGACCGACATTACGATAGATGAGCTGGAGACAAGGTTTGAGGCAATGCCGTTCCGGACGCCGCTGAAGTTCGGAGCGGTGGTCATCAAGAGTTGGGACTTTTGTCGCGTTCGCTGCCGGGTGACGAACGGGAGAGGGCGAAGCGCGGAAGGATGGGGCGGCATTTTTATGGCGGATGGTTGGGCATGGCCAAAGTCGCCACCGCATTCGCCGAGGAAGGTGGCGATTATGCGGGAGATCGCCGTGGAGTTCGGGAGGAGCCTTGTGGGGTCGAAGGGGCATCCATTGCGCATTATGTCAAGCGCGAAAGCACGGCTGGAGGAGTTACGCAAGGAGAAGTCGCGGATGGCGGGAACGGAGGCGCCGATTCTGGCGGGGTTGGTGGCGGGTTCGGCGGCGGATGCGGCGGTTCACGATGCGTTCGGCGCAGTGAACGCGATACCGACGTATGATGGGTATGGGCCGGATTTCGTTGACCATGATCTTTCAGAATATCTGGGGCGGAAATACAAGGGGCGCTACCTGGCAGATTTTCTGCGCGCGACATATATGCCGACGATCCCGATTGTGCACCTCGTTGGTGGGCTTGATAAGCTGCGCGAGGCGGAGATCGAGGCATCGGACCCGAAAGATGAGCGTCCGGTCTCCCTCGATCAATACATTCGGGAAGAGGGGATTTTTTGTTTGAAGGTGAAGTTGCGTGGGAATGATTTGGAGTGGGACATTGAGAGGCTGCTGGATGTGTATCGCCTCGCAGAGGAGACCCTGCCGCGGGAAAAGCGTGATTCGATAGCCATGACGGCGGATGCGAATGAGATTTGCCCGAACGCGGAGTACGCGGTGGAGATGCTTGTGAAGGTCAAGGAGAAATCGCCACTCGCGTACGATGCCATTCAGTATGTCGAGCAGCCGACGTCGCGCGACATGGAACGTAATCCGTACGATGTCTCGGAGATTGCGAGGCTGAAGCCGGTGCTGTTGGATGAGGGGTTGACTTCGTTAGAGGCGCTGGATCGCGCGCTGAGTCTTGGTTGGTCGGGGCCGGCGCTGAAGACGTGCAAAGGGCACACGGAGGCGATGTTGACTCTGGCGAAAGCTGAAATGGAGGGTCTCCCCTACTCCGTGCAGGATTTGACGAATCCGAGTATTGCGCTGCTGCATTCGGTCGGCTTCGCGGCACGAATCAACTGCCTGGTGGGCGTTGAATCGAATGCGCGGCAGTTTGTGAGGGATTATGCATCTGGGAGAGAACGCGAGGCACACCCCGGAATCTTCACGGTTCGCAACGGCGTCGCTGGCACCGCGACACTCACTAACTTCGGTTTGGGTTATGGGGTGTAGAAGAAGCGGCTTCGCGGAGCATTCGATGGGAGATTGAGCCGATGAGCAACTTCGGTCTGGCTTTTGTTTTTCTCTTTGTCGCTGTGGACCCGTTTGGTGTGCTGCCAATCTTTATTTCTCTCACCGAGGGGATGACTCCGGGTCAAAGACGACGCGTAATACGACAGAGTGTGATCACAGCCTTGTGCGTCGCCGTCGGTTTCATGTACGTCGGAAAGGCGCTTTTGGGTGTAGTAGGCGTCACTATGTCCGATTTCATGATCGCGGGCGGGGTTCTTCTTTTCATCATTGCGGTGCGAGACCTCATGGCGGGAGAAAAGACCCAGCGAATCCCTTCGCAGAGCCTGGGGGCAGTTCCCCTGGGCACCCCGCTAATTGTGGGCCCGGCGGTCTTGACGTCCGTCTTGATCCTTCGGGACGTTTACAAACCCCTTCCAACGATTTTTGCCACCGCTGCGAACATCCTCCTCGCTGGGGTCATCTTTCTGTTGTCCGGCCTGCTTGTCAGGGTTCTTGGCGGCGCGGGGACCAAGGCGCTGTCGAAAGTGTCGCTGGTGTTGCTTGCAGCTTTTGCGGTGATGATGGTTCGAAAAGGGATCGAAGCTGCTCTCGGCAGCGGTTGAACGGAAGCCCTTCCGGTTCTCGCTCAGCCAGCAGGGCCTCATAGACGGGCCATTTCGTCCCTGTTCCCCATGGGAATACCGCAGCAAGCCGCGTCCGATCCGACAGCGAGTGCCCGTGTCGGTTCCTCACGACCTGTTGGGTTCTCTCTGGCTTCCGCCCATGCAGAGCGGCTCGAACCGCCCCCACCGGCTGCACCCAAACAGACACACGATCACAGCGGAATCGAAACCGGCGCCGCTCCAATGTCGGGCAGCAGCGCTGGCCTCTGGCGAAGGCTCTCTCTCCTTCCGTTCAGATATGCTCCGCCACGATGCCGTACATCTGGCAGTAGGCTTTGAGCTTGCGGACATGATTGCCGTACAGGAAGAGCTGATGGAAGCCCTCTGTGTCGCGCGTGTCGGGCGGTCCGTCAATCAGCAATTCGACCGACGTTCGGCATCCGCCAGCGGGCGGCGTGTCGAGGTTACGAACGACCTTCCCTGAGCCGACAATCATTCGCTTCGGCCCCGCGAACTGCATGATGGTGACTTCCTGTTCGGGCTTCCAGAGAATCTGCATGGAGACGCCGATGTCGGACTCGGAGTGGCTTCTCAGAATGAAAGGCTCGGGTTCGGCGTTCAGTCCGTTCAATCGGGTTGGCGAGGTGCAGTGGGCGCCGATGAAAGTGTTCTTCTCGGTCTCCGGCACGGGGTCCTGCATGAAGCCCGGCCGGTCGAGAAGATTGGAGACGAGCGTGAACGCAAGGCTCGCGTCAACGACCGCTTCACACGCGGCTGAGATTCCCTCGTCGAGGAGCTTCGACCATCCGAGGCACGGCGGGGTCGGTAGCTGCCTCTCGGCAACCAACCCCAGGCAGTCCATGGTGATCGCGTTGCACCCGTGTTCCGCCATCAGCTTCTTCGCGACCACGTAGCATTTTGCGGCGTTGAGGATGTCGCGGTTCGAGGGCTCGACGATTTTCTCGGCGCGTTTCCTGTAATCCTCGGCGATGGCTTTGACCTCATCGGTATCGTCTGTCCGATTGAATTCGTCCGGGAAGGCTTTCCGGGGGATGAAATTGACGGTGCTGTCGAGAAGCTCGACCTTTCTCTCGGCGGTTTCATTGCCGCGGATGTTCAGGATGCGCAGGTCTTTCATGTTCTGATGAGTCTTGACCATCTTCAGACCATACTTCACTGCTTCCAGGTCGAAGTCGGCCGTTGAAATGAGGTAAACCTTCGGGCGCTTGGCCATCTCCTGAATGTGGCCCGTGAAGCAGACTCCCAGCCCGGCAAAGATGATCGTGGGGAAGCCAGCTTTGGCAATAGTGTCCACGTGCCCCCAGCGATCCATGTGAAGCGGAAAAACGATGACCGCATCCGGAAGGGTCGCCTTCGCCTCGTTGACGAAGGC
Source organism: bacterium (assembly GCA_030691545.1). Lineage (GTDB taxonomy): Bacteria > Auribacterota > JABMQX01 > JABMQX01 > JABMQX01 > JAUYEE01. Next base: position 19,610 of record JAUYEE010000201.1, read on the forward strand.
GGCGACGTCATCGTCGTTGTAGAGGGGCGTTTCCGAGATGATGAGCTTCACGCCGACCTCTTTCTCGAACCGCCTGAGTTTCGCGACGTAGTCGTTGATATGTCCTTCCACGTCGAAGGCGGTTCCCGGCCAGCCGAGCCAATATTTCTCTTTCGGCTTGACGAAGACGACACGGACTTCGGGGACGTCTCTTTTGGGAGCCTCGGGCCCGGGCGCTGCGGTTTCGCTGGCAGCGCCCGCGAGTGCTCCTAACAAACCCACCCTGGCGCCCAGCGCGGAACCTCCCAACGTTTGCAGGAATTCACGCCGGTGCATCGCATGGGCTCTTTTGGGGTCATAAATACACATATGGTTTCTCCTCTCATACTTACTGTTGAGGTGATGCCTTGCGATTTGGCAAACGTGCGCGTTCGATGCTCATACGCTACCGGGCCGCAGGGTCGTTGTCAAGCACAAGTGCCAGGACTCCATGAAGCATTTCCTTCAAGGAGCCTTGGTCAAAGATTCGAAACCGCGCCTCTTATTGGGGCTTCTTGAAAGAACGGAAGCGCAATTTCAGGACGTCGAAAAACATGCGGAGTGAGTCGCGAACGAGAGAGACTTTAGAGGGTAATAAATCGTGCCAGTGGACGGGGAGTTCGCGTATTCTCAAGCCCAGGCGTTGAGCGATGAGGAGAATCTCGACGTCGAATGCGAAGCGGTTGACCTTCGCGAGAGGAAGAATCCTATTCACGGCACGGCGGGAAAAGAGTTTGAAGCCGCACTGCGTGTCGTGGAAGTGGCTCAATCCGAGAGACCTCAGGATCAGGTTGAAGGTCTTGCCCATGAGCTCCCGGTAAAGCGGCTGGTGGACCTCGATCTGCGAATTCCTCAGAGCCCGGGAGCCGATGACGACGTCGTAGCCTCGCTGGGCTCGCCGGAGGAGTCGGTCCAGTTCATAGATCGGCGTGGAGAGGTCCGCGTCTGAGAACAGAACGAAATCGCCGCTCGCCGCCTGCATGCCTCGTCGGACGCTGTATCCTTTTCCCCGATTGACGCGATTCTTCAGAATGTGAATTGGGGTCACGATTTTGGCGGCGGCTCGCTCGACCTCGGCGACGGTGGCGTCGGAACTGCCGTCGTCCACGACGATAATCTCAATGGGCCAGGGGCGCAACAGGAGGTACTCGTCAATCTGATGCAACGTGGCGGCGATGTGAGATTCCTCGTTGAAGGCGGGAATGATGATGGAGATCAGGGGTTGTTTAGTTGTTTCGGCCTTTGCCACGTTCGTCCTTTTTCCCTGGCCGGGTCAACGCAGCTCACTCCTGTTCCGGCGACCATTGAATCGCGTTGATGAGGATCTGCTGGAAGGGCCTGGTGCGCATGTCCTCAAGCGAGTGGCCGGGCTGGAGGTAGATGAGCCAGCCTTTGCCAACTTTCTTCAGCCAGCCGCTGGTGTGCTGCATGATATTCTTACCGCCGATTTCCTTCCCGTCGTAGATGAAGCCGAGGAGGAGGATCTTTTCGTTGCCGTCGGTGAAGGTGTGGTTGAGATAAACTTCGGCGTTCTCTTTCAGTGTGAAATAGGGATATTCGCCTGACTTCGCCTTGTCGGTCTGAAAAGTGATCTTGCCTTCGTACTCGACGTTGTGGGAGGTGATGTAATGGTTGGGGTTGATGTTGACGACCTTCTGAGCGACCGGCTCGATCCACTTGTAGCCGCCTTTGTCCCAGTCTC
>JAUYEE010000214.1 GCA_030691545.1 bacterium
AATCCCAGCCTCTCCGCCATACACGTTACCCGCATCTCCTCGACAGTCAGCGACTTCCATCCCCTTCCAGGGAAATGTCGTCTTCTGTCCTACCAGCAGACAGGATAGTACGCTGGCGCCCAGCCGCCGTAAGGGGCATAAGAGGGGCCGTAAGGGGCATAAGAGGGGCCATAGTAGGGATTTCCCCACCATCCGTAGTAATAGTAATGCGGCCGAAAGAACACCGGCTCAGCGTAACCGTACCCGGCGTAGTGCGTGTATCGCACGTAGCCTCCGCGATAGACGTGGTAGGTGACTCGAGGCCGAGGCGACCCGAAGCGGGGTCTGTAGTAGGAACGGTAGTATCCCTGAGACCAGGCCATGGGCGGCATCAAGGTCGCCGTGAGCAGTGCGAGGAACAACACGAGCTTCTTCATCTCTCCCTCCTTTTGGGCTTTTGCCCTTCCTCTCGCCTTTCTTACCCCGGTTCCCGAGGGAACGTGAAAACAACTGGCAGTACGCCAATGCACTGCGGCTCTGATTGTACAGGAAGTATGGGGATGTTTTCCTCTGTGTCGGTCGGAAGACGTGAAGGCAGGCTGAAAAGCCTGGCTGGAGCATGTAATCCTGCGGCAGACAAGACAATGACAGCAGTAATGTCCATCGGTACGCGCCCCCAAAGTTCGTTAGGGCTATCCACCTTGGATCAACAATGAAAAGTATAGCACAAGCACGCCGCTTCTGGCGAGGCAATTGTTTTTTTGTCATCAGGCGCGCCCCGGCCGCTGAGAAAAATTGTTTGACGTGCGCAGAAGACGAGCCTATTTTGGCCAAAAAGGACGGGTTTTTATCGGTCCAAGTCTTTCGTCGTTATTCTGATTCGATGGTCCGAAGTCTGGTCACAGGTTTTCCCCTCGGCAACCCTGACGAGAAAAGAAAGGGAGGAAGATGGCAAAGGCACTTGCAGTATTCGTCTTTCTAATGTTCGCATTCATGGGCCCTGTTGCGGATTCGTTTGCAAGAATAGCGTTTTTTGAGGATTTTGACGACGGCGTGGCAGATGGTTTTGAGGAGGTCGGAGGTAGATGGGAGATTTCGAGGGGCAGGTACTTTCAGCCGACGGAAGACCCGCCGGGGCCATGCCGGTCCTGGGTGAATGCGGGTGATTTCCGGGAATATACCCTTGAGGTGGACTGGAATCCTGTGTCCGGAGAAGAGAGCAAGGTCATTTACGCCCACGCAGACACGTCCGAGGAGTACCGCGTGGACTTCTGGCTGGACCGGTGTCGCCTGTGCATGCCAGCGTGGGGCGAGGGATGGGACACACGCAATTGGGTGGTAGCAGAGTTGCCCTACGTTTACACTACAACCTATCGCGTCCGTATCGAGGTCACCGTGGAGAGCGTGCAAGTATGGGCCGATGATCGGCTTTTGCACGAGCAGCCGTGGGCGAACGGCGAGCCCTTAGGGGACGGGAAAGTGGGAATCGGGACCTACGCTGGGACAGCGGGGTTCGACAACTTCACTGTTTCCGAGGGCCCTCCTCCGCCGCAGACATTCTTCGTCGAGGATTTCGAGGACGGCGTGGCGAACGGTTTTGTCGAAGTCGGGGGAACATGGTCCGTTGTCGAAGGGGACTACCTTCAGTCCACCTCGGACCCGGCGGGACCATACCGTTCCTGGGTTCACGCAGCCGAGTTCACGGCTTACACGCTCGAGGTTGACTTTATTCCTCTTTCGGGTCAGGAAACGAAAGTCGTCTATGCGCATGCGGATACTTCGGAGAATTACCGGGTGGATTTGTGGCCGACCGGTTGCAGGCTGACTATCCCGCGATGGAACGCCAGTTGGGACACGCGGTATTTCGTCGTGGAACGAGTCGCCCTCTCTTATGGCAGGACCTATCATACCAAGATTGAGGTGAATTTCCGAGGGGTGACGGTGTGGCTGGACGAGATGCTGCTGCACGAACAACCATGGGCGGGTGACGAGCCTCTTGGTGACGGCAAAGTGGGCGTGGGAAACTGGAGCGGCGCCTCGAAGTTCGCAAACTTAGCTGTCTCGGCCATCTCCGCGGGCTTATCCCCGTTGTTTGGATTCGGAGTATGGCGGACGCCGGAGGGGCATGTGGCCCTGGAATGGGCCAAAGAGCTTTTCGGAATGGACAGCGTGTTCACGGTCGAATTCCGGGAATCGTTGACAGAGGGAGAATGGGTTCCCCTTCCCCCGGGCGATCAATGGCCGATACCGGAAGCCTTCTGGACGGATACCTCCGCAGCGGGTTCGCCCACCCGTTTCTACAGGGTTCGCGGGGAGGAGACGTTTTCCGAGGAGGTTCCCGGATGGAGGATGCCGGAACTGGCCATCACGAGTTTGACTGTCGAGCCGGAACGAGCCAACCCCGGCGACGGGGTCGAGTTCCATGCGACCGTTTCGAACCTCGGAACAGGCGAAACGGAAACCGCCAGAATTATCTTCTTCGTGGATGGGGTGGAAATTGCCCGGGAAGGAGTGGAGCCGCTGCTGCCGTTGGGAAGGGCCGAGTACACGGTTTCTTGGACCGCGGAGGGGCCCGGGCGGCATGCAGTGGTCGCCGAGCTGGAGTTGCCGGAGGAGGCGTTTGATGGCAGTTCGGAGAACAATGTGCGAGGAGCAATCGCACGAGTCTCCGGAGAGGAACTGCCTGTGCCGGAAATCGAGGTCAGCACGCAAGAATGTTATACCTGCCCCTTCGTCCCCGGAGAGCCAGGAGACATCCCCCTCGTTTTCCGCAATCCGAGCTTCGCTGTTCTCCACAACATTCCGGTGCATTTCTATATTGACGGCGAACACGTCGGTGATGGACTGATCGAGCATTTGGAGCCGGGGCAACAGCAAGGGATGGCGGTGCACTGGGAGGTCGTCACTACTGGCGAGCACATCGTCTCCGTCCAGATGGACCTGC
>JAUYEE010000235.1 GCA_030691545.1 bacterium
CTACGCCAACTCCGGACATCCCGGCCCGGTTCTGTACAGCAAGAGCGGGGAAATGAAAGTGCTCGATTCCACCGTCTCCTTGCTGGGGGCAAGGATACCGCTGCCAGAACAGCCGGAAAGGAAGGTGCAAATCACCAGCGGCGATACCCTCGTGCTGTACACCGATGGCGTCCTCGAGGCGATTGACGCCGACCATCGCTGGTTTGGACTGGACAACCTCACGCGAGTCGTCCGCGAGCATTCGGATGCCCCTCCCTCCATCCTCGCCGAAGAGATATGCCGCGCCGCGAAGCGCTTCGCAAGCGGCGGACTCCCCTCCGACGATATGACCGCGATCGTCTTGCGGTTCGAGGAAGTTGGTTGGCCTGGCCCGGTCATCTGAGAGCCTTCGGCGGCAAGCATGTTCCTCGTCGAAAGGCCGTCCCTGCCTCATTCCCGATCATCGTGTTTCATGGTTCCTTCGCACCAAAACGCCTTTTCAAAAGGTGGCGGTCAAGTGGACAAGGCGGGTTTCTCCCAAGCTGGCTGCTTGCAGCTCTCGCATCGCTGCCTCGCCTTGCGCGATCCCCTGAAAAACGCCGAGAAGAGTCGGCCCACTCCCGCACAGAACGACGCTCATGCTGCCGAGCCTGTGGAGAATGTGCCGGAGCCTCGGCAGCTCTGGCGCAAGCCGAAAAGCGGCCGTGGTGAAGCTGTTGAAGAGCGCGGAACAAACCGACGCCAGGTCGCCGGATTCTATCGAGCGAAGCATGTCATCCAGGTCGGGGCCATCCGAATCGTCCTGCGCAAGGAGGGCGTACATTTCGGACGTTTTGAACCGACTTTTCGGGGTCACGAGGACTCCTGTGAAGGGAGGCGCCGGCGATAAGGGTTGAACGATTTCCCCTCTCCCCGTACACAAGGCTATCCCGCCTTCGATGAAGAAGGGGACATCGCTGCCGAGTTCGGCTGCCATTTCACGCAGAGTATCGTTCGAGAGACCTGCTGCGAAAAGCTCGTTGAGAGCGAGCAGGCAACACGCGGCATCGCTGCTTCCTCCGCCAAGCCCTCCCGCGACGGGGATTGTCTTTCTCAGTTCGAGATGCACGCCAAGACGCGCGTAGCCTCGCCTGAAAAAGAGATTCGCCGCTCGGACGACAAGATTTTCTTCGGCGGCGCCGTCAATCGTCTCACCGGAACAGGATAGCGTCACCCCCTCTTTCTGCCTCCGCACGCTCAATTCGTCAAACAGGCTGATGGTCTGCATGACGTTCTGGACGTCGTGGTAGCAGTCGCTGCGTTTCCCAAGCACCTTGAGAAAGAGGTTCACCTTCGCCGGGCAACGGACCCGGATGGAGTCACCGGTCTTGCTCAAGATGAGTCGGTCAAGCGACTTGCGATCTTCGGGTTTCGGGTTTCGGGTTTCGGGGCTAACGGATTGCATAGTCTCTCTTACAAGCGTTTCCCGAATGAGCTGTTTGCCAACCGCAGTTCCGGTAGCAGTCATAGTGACAAATCGGAGACCGCCGCACTGCGCTCTTCCTTTCCATGACCTCTATGGGAACCGGGCTGATTTCCCCGACCCCTGGCCCCTCGCCATTTCTTCACGCCGACGACGATTCCGAAGAGTCCGCCAAGCATAAGGACCTCCACCGCCACAACGCCGACGTTGTGGAAACTCACGATCTCCGCATAGGTATCCTTGAGCAAGCTGGGGAAAATCTGCACCGGGAGTTTGAAGCTTCTCCGCACGAAGGGCCAGAGAAACGGAACGCCGATGGGCGGGCGGAAGTCCTTCCCGAGAAGGTCAAGGAAGATGTGCGCGACGAGGCAAGAAAAAAGAACAGCCGAGTTTCGGATCGGGCGTGGTTTGCCAAGCACTTTCAAAATGCCAAGAGCCGCCAGCCCCACGACAACGGCGAACAGGAGCGTGTGGGTCAGGTAGCGATGAACACTGTTCGCGAGGTTCAGGTCTCCGAACATCGCCGGAAGAAAGTCAACGTCGGCCAGAGCCGCCGCAAGCATGCACGTCACCCCCCATCGCCAGGAGGTGACGAGGTTCTCGCTCTTCGTGGTCAGGGCGTAGATGACCGCCCCGGATAGACTGTGTCCTACAGGAGTGGGCACGGTGGAATCGCCTTCCGTGTTTCGAGGTCAACTTAGAATGACAAGCGGAGCAGCCGCCTCTCGCCGTTGCTTCATCTATTCTATTCCACCGAGCCGGGATGTCAACCGATGAGCTGTCCGGAGTGGAAATTTGTGAGTGGACTGGGTGAGGGTCGTGGTAAACTCGGCGGCGTTGTCTGGCTGATTTTGCACCAGGCAAGTCGTAGATGTGACCGCATGGACGCTTTGTATAAGAAGCGGCTCGGAGAAAGGGTGGTCATATCTGTGATCTGGAGAAGTCGCCGCGGCCGGTCGAGTCGCGGCTCGGAGGAAATGGACACGCATTACAGGAGGTCGGCATGAAACAGTACGGATGTCTGATTCTGGTTCTCTGCGCGGTGCTGGTGGGCTATGTCTTAATCTCGGCCCAGTCGGCTGAGCAGGAGAAGACGAGCAGGGAGTTTCGGGAGCAATTTGTTAAGAACTTCAGTCGCACGGGGATGGATACGACGATCGGCGATGCGATGATGCTGCGAATCCTGGTCGAGACGGGGAGGTGCAAGCGCGGCGTTGAGGTGGGCTCCTTCAAGGGCTTCGGCGCCATCAACATGGGAATCGCTTTCGAGAGAACAGGCGGACACCTCTACACGCTGGAGATAGATGCGAGAAGGGTGAAAGACTGCCGAGAGAATTTTGAGAAGGTTGGTCTGGAGAAGACGGTCACCTGTATCGAGGGAGATGCCCTGAAGACGCTGCCAACGCTTGAAGGCGAGTTTGATTTTCTTTTCCTCGATGCCTTAAAGCGAGACACCTTGAAATACCTGAAACTGATGGAGCCGAAGCTGAAATTAGGGGCGGTTATTGTCGCCGACAATGTCATCCAGTCTGCGAGAGAGATGAAGGATTTCTTGGACTACATCCAGAACAGCCCGGACTACGACACGGTGATTATCCGGGCTTCGATGGAGAAAGCGGATGGCATGTCGGTCAGTTATAAGATCAGGTGATTTTTCATGAGCGGCTCGCGCGCCGTCGGGGAATTTCCGGCGGTGTTCCTGAAAGCGAGTGGTTGCGGCAGACCCAGTGTCATCTTGGAGTGCGGGAGCGCAGCTCCCGCCTTCAGAGGCTGAAACCCGGCTTCAGCACTCCAAAGCTTTCGCTCGCACGATGTCGGCCCAACACATTTGGGGATGCGCATGCGGCGCAAGGATGATAGAATGGACAAAAGGCAGAGGCCTTGTATGGGCCGTTGTTCCTGAATCCATGGGTTGGCAGTTCACCACCCTCCCGTGTCACCCATATCGGGGGATGGGGCGATGACAACACGAAGGAAATGGGCGTGTCTGGCGGCCGCAGGGATAGCCGCCACGTTACTTATCGCATTCTTCCTCACCCGACGGAGCGACCGCCGAGAACCGGAGGTTGCGTCTCCTTCGGATAGCCAATCCAGCCAGCTTCAGGCGAGCAAGACGCCTCACACTCCGCGAACCATTCCACCGGAGGCTGAAGCCGGAGATGGACGCTCCGGCAGCGAACTGATAGATGTAACCACAGGCTCCATCAGCGGCAGATTGGTTGATGCCGGTGGCAACGTCAACATCGCCGAGGGTAGGACATTCAGGTATGCGGTGGCGGGGCAAGGGCTGATAAAGTATTTCGACATTCGCCCAGACGGTACGTACCTGGTGGACGGGCTACCGGATGGTTTGTACTCTATCATGTTCTCGGATCTCGACGGTAAGCCGGAATTGTGCATTCGGGGTCAGTACTACTTTCACTACGAGATTCCCCAGGGTATTTCCCCGGGAAGCACAGATGCCGACATCGTGCTAATGAGTGCTAATCCGGGTGTAATCAGAGGCAGGGTCCTCCACGCGGACACCACGGTCCCTGTAACAAGTTTCACTGTTTACCAAAAGTTCGACTTCGAGTCGGCGCCGGACCGCTCGCGAATGTGTCCGTTCTATCTTCGTATGACTGACGGCGGGGACACCGTCCCTCGCGGCGCCTTTGATAACGATTCCCGCGTTGATAGATACAGGCAAGAGGCCGATCGCTGGAAAGCGGAGCTCGAGTCTCTTGAGGGCGGCGAGAAAAAGGGAGACATAGACTACGCGAGGTCGCAACTTGAGTTTTGGAGGGCGACGTTGGAGCGACACCGGTTGGATGTCAGGTCACCGGAAGGTGTCTTCGAACAGACGGGGTGCATGCTCGGGAGATACATTCTTACTACACTCGCGGAGGGTTTCTTGTCGGAAAGCGTGGAGGTAGAAGTGAAGGATTCGAAACCTGCCGAGGTTACTTTCCTGATGCGCCAGCAGGGTTCCGCCGTGCTCGGCCGGGTCGAGGACAGCTCTGGAGTTCCGATGGAAGGCGCCCTGGTCGAGATCCTGACACCGACGAACTCCCAGTACTTCTATTCCTGGCTGGCCGACCCCAAGTGGCGAAGGATCGAGTTTGTTACGAGCGAATCTGGAGAGTTCGTATTCGAGAATCTTGCGGGCGGGACGTATGAGCTCAGAGTCTCCGGCGCAGATTACGCCACCATGGCCGTATCTTACGTGAGGCTTTCCGGTGGGCGCCAGGAGCCGTCGGACTTGGTTCTCAAGATGGATAGGGGAGACGCAAGTGTGTGGGGTCGCATCACTCGGGAGGACACGTCTGCGTTTGCCGGGGCGACGTTCGATGTTTCCTCCAACGTGTGCTCTGTGAAGGGCACAACCGACTCAGATGGTCACTACCTCGTCATGGGATTACCGCCCGGTCGTTACGGGATGCGAATAGCTGAGAAGTATCTGGCCGATAAGGAGTATATCTTCTCTCTCGCCCCCTCTCAGAAACTCCGCTACGACATCGCCATGGACCAGTCGGCTGCACTTATTGGTTCCATTAGGGTCGACCACCGTTGGACCCGGCTCGCTCATTCGCTTCGTCTCGTCCTCCGTTCAGAGAGTGTGACGGTTGCGAAGCAACTTCATCTCCAACCACTCGAGTGCTATCGCTTCTATCGGTTACCCCCTGGGAAATACGAGTTAGAAGTACTGTCAGACGCGCTGGGGAATGTGAGGTATGATGTCAGTCTTGCCCCCAACGAGAAAAAGACCCTGGATGTCAATCTGGGACAACGTGGCAATCTCAGCGGGCGGGTAATCGGACGAGAGGGAAGTCCGCTCCCGGGCCTGGGGATAAAAGTCCTTTCGCCGGGCGGACAATCGACCACAGAAACTGACGACAGAGGTCGTTATTCTGTTTCTAACCTCCCCCCAGGCCACATCCAGATAATTATCCCGGGAGGGAAATTCGCCGGCAGTTGGTTTGAGATTCAACTGAGGGCTCATCTTTTTTCACCCGGCACGCCGGAGGGGGCCCTTTTCGATATAGATTTTGTGCCACTCGGAGATGTCAGCGGTCAGATACTGAACTCAGACGGCGAGCCTTCGGGAATAAGTGCGTTGCGGATAGAGTCACCTCATCGCTCGGTTGAAGTGGTCACTAACCGCGGAGGACGATTCCGCGCCGAGGGATTGTTCCCCGGTCAGTGCAGGATTCACTTGCCCCAGCCGATGTCGGGGCGGGCTTATGCCTTTGACCTCGCCCCAAAGGAGAAAAAGGAACTCAAGATTGTGCTTCCACCGTGAGGCGTTTCCGCCGACCGGGGGCGAGCAACTCCGAAGGGAGGAAAGCGCAAGTATACGCGGACGTGGTCTAATATGAACGTGAGGCGCCGTCACCTGTCCTGGATGCTTGAAAAACCTCGGCGAGGGTGTTCCTGAGCCATTTCAGGACTTCCTCGGCTGCGGCTCTGGCCTCCCGCGCGTCCTGTTCGGAGGGCATGTCTGCTACATCAGGGTAGCGGACCTCGATGGCATAGGGCACGAGGATGCCCAGCGCATCTCTGAGCCGTTCAGCATCCGGCCGGATGGGGAGGATTCGTTCGAGGATCAGAAGCAGGTCATGGCTCCTCGGGTAGGGTTTGCCTTTCGCGACGAGATACGCTTTCAGAAGTTTCTCTGCTGCTTGCTGACTGTGAAAGCAGACGGCGTCAAAGGGAGTTTCCTCCGCCTTGAGGTCGTTGTCGGCGCTGAGCAGATCATTTCTGGCTTTCGCCAGCCACTGCCGCGCCATTTCGATCTCGTCGGACATAGACGGTCTTTCCTTCCTTGAGCACCCTGGACACGAAGGAGACGGGAGAGTGCCTGCGTTCTTCAATCTCCTGGGGGGTGTAAACGAGCAGGTCCATCCCAAACGGATAGGGGCGCAGGAGCTTGTACAGCTCGCGGCTGCGTTTGAATCTTGGAAGTTGGCTTTCGGCGATGATCATCAAATCTACATCGCTGTGTGCTCCCGCCTCACCTCGGGCGTGGGAGCCAAAAAGGATGACGCGTTCAGCATTGGCCGCTTCTCCAAGTTGCGTCGCGACCCGCTCGATTTCTCGCTGATCAATCATTCTTCGCCTTCGTGACGATTCTGGCTGATTGCCGTTACGTGATATGTCAGACTGCCCGATGTTGGCCTCACCCAATCATATCTTTGTCAGGGGAATTCGTTCAAGCTCATTCGCAGGCCAGGTCTCCGAGCGTGGCTTATCCTTTGCGTTCCCTGCGACTTTGCGAGAGGCTCTCCTCCCCCCTTCCTCCCTAAGACGCGAAGGACGCTGCGTCCAGGGATTCGCAAATCACATTCCGGGGATCCATTCACTGTTTCAGCCAGCGGTCGAGATAGGAGAGGGCCTCCTGCCACATCTCGGCGGTATATTTGTGGCCGAGGCCGGGATAGACGATTCCGCGAAAGCGGTCTTCCTTTCCGTAGAGGCGATAGATACTGCGGGCGAATTTGTTAATTGTGCGGACGCCGGAGATGGGCGAGCCGTCATCCTGGTCGCCGGTGAGGGTCAATAGCGGGCGCGGGGCGATGAGGGAAACTACGGCTTCGGTGTCGAAGTGCTTCAGGAGGCCAGGGACGAAGTAGTAGATGCCGTGCTGGCGAAGCTCGCCGGTGGCGATGAGGTCCTGGTATCGCGTGAGGCAGGCGACGCAGACGGCGACCTTGATTCTCTCGTCAAGGGCCGCGAGCCACCAGGAGCGCGTGCTCCCCATGCTCATACCGGTGACGCCAATGCGGTTTCTGTCCACCTCTCGTCTTGAGCAGAGGTAGTCGAGGGCGAGCAAATCGTCGCGCAGCATCATCCCCCAGAGCGTCCGCCCGTGCCAGAGGTTGAGCTTGCTCATGGTCAGCTCTTCACTTCCTCCGGTCTCTTTCTCGCCGGCGGGTCCTTTGCCTCGCCTCTCGCCGAAGCAGTAGGCGTCAATGGCGAGGAGAACGTAGCCGCGCCGAGTGAATTCGACCGCTGGCGGGGTTTTGGTGGGCCATTGCTTGAAGATTTCCTCCTTGCCGTTGTCGTACTCGTCGCCGTGATAGTGGCAGTAGAGGATAGCGGGCGCGGGGGCTTCCAGGTCGTTGGGAATACAGAGATAGCCGGGGACGACTCCGCCGGCGCCGTTATCGAACTCGAATTTCTCGAGGCTGAAGCCGTCTTTTTGTTTTTTCCAAAGAGTCCGGACCTTTAGCGTGTCGGGTCTTGGGGGCAAGTCGCCGAGCAACTGATAGAGTGTTCGACGAGCTTTCGCGCGCCGTTTTCCCCAGTCTTTGAGGTGCTCCGGCATCGGGAACCTGACGTTTCCGGTCCTGCTTCGGACGACGTTTTCGGAGGAGTTCATCAGTTTTATTCCGACTGCGAAAATGCACAAGATAGCGAGCACAACTTTGGAGACAATCGTGACTTTCCCCCCTTTTAGAGGCATCCGGAGACTGGTCATTGTCCTGCGCTGGTCCAAAGCTTTGATGCTGGACCGTTGGTTCCGGCGGCGCGCATTTATCGCCGGTCGCACGGGCGAAGTCAATCGAAATCCTGGGGGGCTGTTTGGATGAACGCCACTTGTGAAAGCGTTGCTTCTATGGTATAGAGGAGGGAAGGAAGTTGCCAGCCCGGCAACGCCCTGTGCGCAGCGTTCTCAAACACGGCTGCGATGCGACGGCTTTCACGGTCCCCGTAGTATCCGGTGGGTGGTAGGCTGGAGAGCGTGGTACACGTTGCGCGGTATCTCAGTGACAATAATGAGATAAGCTTGCGGGCCCCAAGATGAGCGGGGCTGCCGAATATGGCTATGCATCGAGAAGCGGTAATGTTGGGCTTTCTACTGGCATCAGGGTTACTGAAGGGTACAGCGTTGCCCGCTTCGCCGGACGTTACCATCCAGATCGCAGACAGAAAGGATGGCAGCGGCAACTGGACAAGCTGGACGGAACTTGAAGTGGTCTGGGATGAAAACGTCGTGCCTGAGGTACCCCCGCATAGTCCCACCGACGACGATGTATGGCAAGACTGGTGTCTCCCTATTGATGGGG
>JAUYEE010000316.1 GCA_030691545.1 bacterium
AAAGCTCAACGCAGCCTTTAATTTCCGGGGCGATTACTGCGTTTCCTTAGTCTCGTCATTTTTGCACTGAACCTGGTTCCCCTCTTTGGAGACAAACCACTTGCAGGAGGATGAACATCGTTGGTCGCCGACCACCCCGTACTTCGGGCAGTCGAGCAAGCCGTCTTCAATCTGAATCTGAACCATACAACTCCCCCTTCGCGCCGTAACGCATGAACGAAATGAAGTTACACGACAATATCTCACTAAATAAATCGCCATGTCAACTCGTCTATTATAGGGATGGCCTTTCGCTTTGGCAACAGCGCTTGCACGGGCGGTTCGCGGGTACACGCGCAAGCACGGAGCGAACCCGCGGGTAACTCATGAGGAAGAGACAGACAGCATGACGAAGGTTAGCTCCTCACTGATGACCATTGTCTTCGCCGTGGGGTTAGCCGCCCCTCTGCGCTCCGAAGAGGACGCAGCCTCCCCGGAGCCAGAAGGCGAGATCACCCTTCAACGTGTTCTCGATCTCACCCTGAGCAACTCGTTCAAGATCGCCCTTGCCCAAGAGCAATTCGAAGCGGCGCAGAGGGCTCTAAGAAGTGCCAAGCGCCGTGGCCTTCCTCGTGTCAGCGCTCAAGGGTGGTTTAGCGGCGACCTCTTCGAGGTCAGCAACTGGGACAGCAATAACCTCGCGGGCTACCTCGCCCTCGACTGGGATTTTTACCAGGACGGCGCCATCATGCAAGCCATCGCGCAGGCCTGGGCAAATCTCGCATCCGCTGCATTGACTCGCCGGCAGACAGCCCTTGATCTTATTTACAACTCCACGTCTCTCTTCTTCGATGCCCTCAAGGCGATTCGCCACGTCGAGGTCGCCGAACAACAGGTCCAGGTGGACGAGATGCAACTCCAGATCATCCAGTCCGAGTACGACCAGGGGAGACGAACCCGCGCCGAGTTGGGAGACGCCGAGGCGAAGGCATTCGAGATGCGCCTCGCCCTCACCCGCGCCGAGCAGGACCTCCGCAACTCCATCCTCAAGCTCCAACAACTGACCCGCGAGGACACTATTCGCACCGTCTCGCAAGTCCCGCGGGAGATTGCCTGGGAACTTGATTTCCCTGTTGAAGATGTCATCGGCACGGCGCTCACGAACGAACCGAACGTCCTCATTGCCGAAGCGAACCTCACCATGGCAAAGCTCGGCATCAAGTACGCCAAGCTCAAACGCTGGCCCAGCGTCCGCTTCCTCACTGGCAGTGATTATGCGTTCGCCCCCTTCAGGGAGCCGGAGGAATTTGGCTTCCGTGTTGGCGTCATCGTCAGCTATCCTCTCTATGACGCGGGTGACCGCAAATCGCGCATCGAGGACGCCGAGTCCGCCGCCCGCAGGGCACAGATTCAGGTCTGGCAGGCTCAGGACCAAATGAAACAGGACGTCACCGACAGTTACGCGGGCGTGGCCAACCAACTCGAACTCCTGCGCATCGCCGACAAGCGGCACCAAAAGGTCAAGACCGATTTCGCCAGAGCCCAGGACGATTTCAAACAGGAGAAAATCGGCAAGCTGGACATGGAGCGGATTCGCCTCCAGTATCTTCAGTCGGAGCAGCGCGTCGAATCCCTCCGCCTCGATGCCCTGTTAGCCCGGGCGAAACTCCTGAAGAGCGTCGGCGTCAGTTCCCTGGACGACATCCGAGCCTATTCCCGAAAACGGGCTGAGGAAAAGAAATGAACACCGCACTGAAAATCGTTGTGTTCCTCGTGCTGGTTGGCGTTGTCGCGCTGGTGGGCAAGTCCATGCTCAAGAAGGACGAGCCCCACACTGTCGCCCCCAAATTTCACACGGTCAAACGGCTCGATATCGAGCAGTCCGTTTACGGCTCGGGCACCGTTCGCTGCGCGAACCGAGCCGAGATTGCCACCCAGGTCGCTGGCAAAATTCGCGAGCTCCGAGTCGAGGAGGGACAAGCCGCCAACCCCTCTCAGGTTTTATGCGTCATGGCAAACGAAGAAATCCAGAGCAAATTGGAAGGGGCGAAGAACCAACTTAGCCTGGCACAACGCACACATGCGCAGGCCGCAAAGAAATATGAAGACGAAAAACAGAACCACCTTCTGTACGAGCACCCCAGCAAGGAAGAACTGGAACGATTGTCCCTCGAGGCGGAAAGAGCCAAAATTGCCTTCGACCAGGCTGAGGAAAGCGCCAACTCCCTCGAAAAAGACGTGAAGGCGCTGACCCTATCCGTCCCCGCGGAACTGAAGGGAACTGTCCTGAAAAGCTTCGTCAAAAGCAGCGAAATTCGACTCGACCCCGACAAGGTTTACCCCGCCGCAACCCCCCTGTTCGTCGTCGGGGACCTCTCGACCCTCATCGTGCAAGGTACAATCTTAGAGAGCGACCGCGAGAAAATCAAAGAAGGCGACCCGGCGTTTGTTCATGTCGGAAGGCAGGGGACTTTCGCTGCAAAGGTAACGAATCTATCGCTCATCCCCTCCGAAGGAGGTAGATATGATGTGCGCCTCGATTTCGACAAACCCCCTTCCGGTGTGAACGAGGGACTGACCGTGGACGTCCGGATCGTCATCCAGAAGAAATCGAACGTCCTTGCCGTCCCGGTCGAATATGTGGAGGCGGAAGCTGGACGACACTGGGTGCAGCGGGTCGAAAAAGAAAGCGTCACCCGAGTGCCGGTACAGGTCGGCATATCGAGCGATAGCTTCTACGAAGTGACGGCCGGACTAAAAGAGGGAGACGTCATTCGTTGGCATCCCGGAGGGAAAGAATAGCGCCGGCGAAGCCTGACGCCGTTAGACTCGAAGCAAGAGGGTAGGGGAGAGGACGCCGTTAGACTGTGAAAGACAACGCACCGTTGATCCAACTGGAAGAGATTGCGAAGGTTTTTAACGTCGGGCAGAGGGCGGAACCACACTCCGATGTTACCGCCCAGAGCCAGCGTCTGGTGCCCGTCCGCGCGCTGAACGGCGTGAGACTGTGCATTAACGAGGGCGAGCTTCTCGCCATCACCGGCCCCTCCGGCTCCGGGAAGAGCACACTCCTGCATATTGTCGGTTGTCTCTTGCGGCCAACTGGCGGACGGTATCTTTTCAAGGGCCGCCCCGTGGAAAGCCTCAGCGAGTTCCAGCTCGCGCGCCTGCGCAACCGCAACTTCGGATTCGTTTTCCAGGCGTTCAACCTTTTGCCGAGGTTCTCGGCTCTCGAAAACGTCCAACTGCCTCTGGTGTACAACAGCACCCCTCGCTATCGCCGGCGCGAAATGGCGCAGAAAGCCCTCGAACAGGTGAGCCTGTCGCACCGCAGCCACCACCGCCCGGGCGAGTTGTCGGGAGGCGAGCAGCAGCGCGTCGCGATAGCCCGCGCGCTTGTTACAGACCCGTCAATGATCCTCGCGGATGAACCCACGGGAAACCTTGATTCGGAATCGGGGTGGAGTGTCCTGGAGACTCTGATCGAGTTGAATCGTGCCGGAAAGACTGTCGTCATTGTGACCCATGAACAGTCTATCGTGCAGAGGATGCCGAGAATCGTGAAGCTGCGCGATGGAGAGATCCTGCCATGAGACCGCTGGATGGAGTGAGAATTGGAGTTCGCAGCCTGTTCTCGAACTGGCTGCGGTCTCTGCTGAGCATCTTGGGCGTGGTCATCGGCGTGGGAACGCTTGTCGTGATGGTCTCCATCGGCGAGGGCACCAAGCAGCAGATTGTCCGCAGCGTCGAAGCAATGGGCTCCAACCTCATCGTCATCGAGAATAGAGCCGGCGGTTCGTTGATCAAGCGGGAGACTCCCGGGCTCGCGTTGCGGGACGTCGCGCTTCTGAAGGAACACTGCCACCTTGCGAGAGCTATCGCTCCCCTGAAAATGGTTCCGGTGAAAACGTTTTACGGGGGAAGAACCTCCCTGTTCATTGGTCAGGGAACTACACCGGAACTTCTCGAAATCTCAAAGCTGACCGTCGCCAAGGGAAGATTCCTCTCGCCGCGAGACGTTGACGAGTTCGCCAAAGTGTGCGTTCTGGGTGGGGAGGTCCCGGGCCGCCTCGGCGTTCGCGAGGACCTCGTCGGCAAGTTCCTTTCTCTGAAAGGACAGGCGTTCCGGGTCATCGGCATCCTGAAAGAGAAGAAGACGCCCGCGGGGATTATCAACCCGGACATCTGCGTTTTCATTCCCATATCGGTCTCGCAAGAACTCTCAGAGGAGCGCGCGAGTCTGACGAATATTCTTGTTCAGGGCATCAGCTCGGACCTCGTTCGGCAGACCAAGCGCGAGCTCACCCGCCTGCTGACGTTTTTTCACAAGGCGAACGTGGACTTCGGCCTCTGGGCACAGGACGAGTTGCTCGAGAGACAGAAGAAGGTCACCGAGACCCTCCAGAAGGCGCTGGGGGCCATCGCCCTGATTGCGCTGGTGATCGCAGGCATCGGCATCATGAACGTGCTGCTTGCTTCGGTGAGCGAGCGCATCCGCGAGATCGGCATCCGCAAGGCTGTCGGTGCCAGCCCCCTTGACATCCTGTCCCAGTTCGTCTGGGAATCGCTCCTCCTCACGGTCACGGGGGGGATCATCGGCATCCTCGTTGGGGTCTTCGCCGGCAACTGGATATGCGGCCTGCTAAACATCCATCTGCCGCAGGCAGAACACCGCTGGGAAGCTCCCATCTCCCCGGAATCCATCCTCGTGTCTTTCGCCTTTGCGCTGACAACGGGACTTTTCTTTGGGCTTTACCCCGCTATCAAGGCTGCAAGGCTGGATCCCTGCGAAGCGCTTGCCTACGAGTGAGTCCGACGTGTCCGACCCGTCCGACGTGTCCGACCTGTCTGATCTGTCAGACCAGCGCGCCTTCTTCCCAGCCCATCCTGACGATCTTGATTTTTGCCAGGTCGGAGCAGCCGAGGTGGTATTCCTTGTCGGCGGCCTCGAGGCAGATGGGTGGCGGGCTGAGCGGCCACGATTCGCCCTTAAACGCATTCCGTTTCGCCTGGACAATTTTCACGCAGACTGCTTCGACGGCTATCGGGTCGGTGCCCGCGATGATGCCGTTGTAATGCCAGAGGTATTGCGGGTCCACCTGCGGCCCCTTGTCGAACAGCGGTCGCAGCGCATCCACGATGACGACCTTTGTCTTGCCCTTGACATCGGGCATGTTCCAGATGCGTCCGAGGTCTTTGCTGTTCTCGGCGTGGTAGGCGGGTGGGTTGCCGCCGAGCTGGATGTAGTTCTTCAAGACAGTCCCGAAGCCCGTCAGCCAGTGCGCCTTCAGGTTCGGCAGAGGCATGAGAACCGTGCATGTCTTGTGGACGCCACTTCTTCCTTGCGCGTTGACAATGTTCTTCGCCGGAATCCCCGCGCCTGTCAGCTTCTCCCTGACAAGCTCCGTGATTTCGTTGTGGGTTGCGTTGAGGTGCGACGTAGGCATGAGTCCCACCGTGTCCTCCGGTTTAACAAAGGTCTGCCACGCGGCCTTGGCGTCCTCTTTTCCCGCAACGGCACACATGACCTTGTCCAGCATCTCCGATGCAGCCTCCCTGTTCACCCTGTGCAAGTCGTCGAGGGCTTTCTGGTCGCGAACGATGAACACCGTACTGGTAAACTTCTCTTCCTCAGCAGCAGCCGATGGCGATTCGGCCGCTGCTTTCATTCCGAGAGTGGTGGACAACGCGGCGAAAGCTGTCCCCCGAATGAAGTCCCGCCTGGTGATTCCTGGCGCATGATCTTTCATAATCCTTTGCCTCCTTGAGTTAGACTTGACACTGCGGCTTGCAGCAATTCTTCACAATCCTTCTGGCTTTCTCCTTCAAAAACTATCAACAATAGGTTTGCGTTCCGCAACGACGAAACCCACTGCGCTCCTTCGATTTCATTTGAGCGAATCGCGCCATCTCCCGGCGGCCACTGCTTGAGATACACAGCGTGAAAAGACCTCGACGCCTCGGCACAGGAATCGCCGGGATCGTATTCTACAGCAAGCAGCTTGGCTTTGCCTGAAGCCGTCCTGTAATCGGCGATGACCGCATTCGTTTCCTTGTTGAGGTTCAGAATGTTGTCATCGGCGAGATAATAGAAGTAGTCAAGGCACATCTTCCTGTGAAAGTAATGAACGCTTTCCGGCAAAAGCCCTGCCTCGGGAAGCCGGACGACGAGTTCCGGTAAGGTCCCTCCACCCGGCAGGTCGCTGGCGACGCTTTTTCCGATATCGAGGAGAGCCGCTTTCGCCTCGGGCGTCTCTGCCTCCGCCAGAATGCGGGCAAAGTGTCTGCCTTGCCAGAACCGCAGGAGACCTGCTCCGTACACGGACTTCTGCCCGACGCCAACTTCCTCGCCTCCCAGGTCGAAGGAAAGAACGCCGAATGCATCCGCCGAGTTGCCCATCTCGTAAATCTCGACGAGGATTTCCGGCGCCTCTGCTCGAGTGAATTTCCACACATCGAGGCCGACAAATGCGTACGCCAGATAGAGCTCCCCCGCCCCATCCATGTAATCGAAGATGTTTGCGGCTGTGACCCGGCGCGGATGCTCCGTGCGCACCCAACCGTTCACTTCCCGGGGGACTTCGTACGTTGCGCGCATGTCACACCCTCCGGTTATCGCGAGAAATGCGCAGAAAAGCCCTTGCAAGCCCTTGCGCACCCGTGCCATCATCTTCTTCTCCGAACGCTCTCCGAGGAGTAGAACCGACTTCCAGCCCCGCCCGGGCGGGGCAAGATGCCGCGTCCAGCCTTCACCTTAGACGAAATCGTCACCGCAACTGTTTAGTGTCAGGAAGTGGCATCCCGCCTTTGGTCCCGCCACAGGCGGGATGAACCACGGGCAGGACGCCGCTCGTACAGTTCGTCATGAGAGCAACAACCCTATCTGGTGAACAAGCAGAGTGAGAATGTAAGCCATCACCGTTAGGCCGCCAAATTGAAAAATTGCCCATTTCCACGACCCTGCTTCTCTCCGCGTCACGGCCACCGTCGCCACGCACGGCGTCGCAATCATCGCGAAAAGCATGACGCAGAAACCTGTCAGACGACTGTAGTTCTCGTGGAGCTTCTGCCGGAGACTCCTGTGAGAGGTTTCGGCATCGCCGATGGAGAACACGATTCCCATTTGCGCCACAAACACCTCTTTCGCGGCAAAGGCGCCTAAGAATGCCGTCCCGATTCTCCAGTCAAATCCGAGCGGACGGAGAGCCGGTTCCAAAAAACGCCCGATTCGTCCCGCCGCGGAGTGGGCGAGCATCTGCGCTTCTTTCTCCCGCTGAAGCTGGTCGAGCTTCTCCTGGATCGCGGCTTCCCCTCCCGTGTCACCGTTGCTGACCAGCAACCTCTGGACACGAGCCATTTCGCGGTCGAACTCTTTCTCGAGTTCTTTGCTCTTCGGGTAGGACGTCAGCGCCCACAAGATGACGGACACCGCTAAGATGATCGTCCCCGCCTTCTTCACATACATGCAAGCGCGCTCCCACGTGTGAATCGCCACACCTCTCACCGTGGGCATGCGATATGGCGGCAGCTCCATCACGAACGGCGTTGATTCTCCTCTGAGCACGGTCACCCGAATCAGCTTCGCCGATAGAAGCGCCAGAAGAATGCCGATGATGTAGAGAATCCACAGCACCCGCGCTCGCCACGCGAGCGGAAAAAACGCCGGGATCATCATCGCATAGATGGTCAGGCGTGCTCCACAACTGATGAGCGGCGTCACCAAGATCGTCGTGAGGCGGTCCGTCCGGTGCTCGAGCGTTCGTGTCGCCATGATCGCCGGCACCGTGCACCCGAACGCCAGCAGCATGGGTATGAAGCTTTTGCCGTGCAGCCCCACTTTGTGCATGATGCGGTCCATGATGAACGCCGCCCGGGCCATGTACCCGGAATCCTCTAAGATGGCGATCGCTAAAAAGAGAAACATAATGTTCGGCAAGAACGACAGAACCGAACCTACCCCGCCGATGACTCCATCAACTAAGAGCGATTTCAGGGCGCTCTCCGATTCTGCCGGCCACAGACTCGAAATCACATTTCCCATCAACGCGAAGAGCTTCTCCAGCAACTCCATCAACGGCGCCCCGAGAGTGAACGTGAACTGAAACACCAGATACATCAATCCGATGAACAGCGGCAGCCCGATAATGCGGTTGGTCAGTACCGAGTCAATCCGCTCGGACATGTCATATCGCGACTGCCCGGTCGAACGAACGCTCTCCCGGCAGGCCCCCGAGATGAATCCGTACCGCCGGTCCGCAATGACGATCTCGGGGGCGTCTCCGAAGACCGTCTCGAGGTGCTGAGTGCTGCGGCGCACCGCATCGAGAATCTCATCAGAGTTCCCACACTGTCGCCGCACCTGCTCGCGAACCTCCGTGTCGTTTTCGAGGAGTTTGATCGCCAGCCATCGGGGGCTGTGGTTGCTCGCCAACTCATCGCATTTCTCTAAGAGGCTGCTGAGCCGGGCAATCTCCTCCTCGATTTCCCATCCGTATTTGACTGTTACAGAAGGGAGGTTGTGAGTCTCATTCATCTGCGCGATCGCTGCGTCGAGCAGCCCGCTCATCCCCTCGCCTTTCGTCGCGACAGTTGGGACGACCGGGCAACCCAACAGAACAGACAACTTCTCGCGGTCAACCTCATATCCGCGCACTTTCGCCAGGTCGCTCATATTCAACGCTAACACGAGCCTGGCCCCCAGCTCCATGAACTGCACCGCGAGGTAGAGGTTCCGTTCTAAGTTCGTCGCGTCGAGAATGTCCACGACAACGTCCGGTTTTTCCTCGACGACGAAGTGGCGCGCGATGAGTTCCTCGATGGAATATGCGGTCAGGCTGTACGTCCCCGGAAGGTCAACCACTCGAACGCGGTAACCCTTGTGGTCTCGGTAGCCCTCCTTCTTCTCGACGGTCACGCCGGGGTAATTCCCCACATGCTGCCGCGAACCGGTGAGGCTATTGAAGACAGTCGTCTTCCCGGAATTCGGATTCCCCGCAAGAGCAATCGTAATTGTTTTCTTGATCGTTTCCATCGCAATAAGTCGGACCTGTCAGACTCGTCAGACAGCTTCACTTCACCAGGATTTTCTCCGCCATGCCTCGTCCAAGAACCAGCCGGCTTCCCTTGACGAGGACCACGAGGGGGCCCGGGACGCCATTGCTCACGACCTGTATCTCGTCCCCCGGCACAAAACCCATATCTGCGAGGCGCCGCGCCAAGCCCCGCCCCGCCCGCACGCAGACCAGCCGCACTCGGCTCCCGGCACGCGCCAGGCTCAACGGCATGGGCGGACCCGCTGACGACTCCTTTTCCTCCGCGCTCACGTCACTTCTCTCCTTTCGCGGGGCTCCGCGGCAACTTCTCGACGAGGATGCCAGCCGCCTCCTCCTTTCGCAGAGAAAGGTGATAGCCTTTGACCTTGATGTCCATCGGGTCGCCCAACGGTGCAAGTTTCTCTACTTCCACCTCCGTTCCACGGACCATGCCCATCTCAACGATTTTTTTTCGGATCGGTCCCTGTCCGCCGACCTTCGTGACTCGCCCTTTTTCCCCGGGCGCCAGTCCGCTCAAAGGCACAATATCCGTCGAATTCTCTGGCATCGGTTTGAGACCGTCCTGTCTCCGACCGATTGCCTCCAGGCACGACCGCAGGCAGCGCTCGCACTGCTCGTTAGAAGCCTCGCGCTCGCAGAACTGCCGAAACAACTCGATCCATTCCCTTCCGCCCCGCGGGCACTTCTCGACGAACTCCGCAAATCGCACGAACCGCTCCAGCGTCTCCCCATCCACCGCATGTTCCATCCGGTCGGCGTTGTCTTCCGCAACTGCCGGGTCAAGGGAGAGCACGTTCAGGAGGAAGTTCTTCACGATCGTATGCCGTCGCACCTGCTCTTTTGCGCGGGCTATTCCGGCTTCGGTCAGGGTGATGACCTCGTACGGCTCGTAATGCACGAGGTTGTACGATGACAGTTGTCTCAGCGCCCCTGTCACGGACGACATGTTCACACCCATCCTCGTCGAAATGTCTCGCACTCGCGCCACGCGGTTCTCTGTCACCAGGTAATAAATGGCTTCAAGATAATCTTCGAGACTCGCAGAAAGGACAAGGCTTTCTGGCATGGCCGCTCTCCTTACAACTTCACTGACACAAGTTTGCTGCGCCTAACTTTATCAGGTTAGACAAACTCTGTCAACATGGATTTTTCCCTTGTTGACTGTCTTCCTGCGACCCCTGCCACGTTCACAGTTTCCCCGGACTCGGCGCACTTCAAAAGAACTTAACCAATCGTGAGAACTCGGTGATCTTGTCTGGGTGGCAGGGATTGACCAGCAATGACATTCTTTGTACCCTGAGGGCGACGACACGAAACTCCGATGTGCGACCAAGGAGTGGCCAATCCGCTATCTGGTGTGCTGAGCCGGGGTGATTGTGTCTCAGGAAGCGAGATTCAGCACGTGCCCCGCTCACAGGCTTAACCCTATCAGGAGAACTCATGCGCTGGTCAGAGATGCTGATCCCAACGTTGCGAGATGCCCCCAAGGATGTTGATCGGCCGACCGCCATCTTGAGCAGGGCCGGATATGCCTTTGTTTCTGGCGGCAAGCTGACCGCCTTGCTGCCCCTCGGTGTGGCGTGCCTCGACAAGCTGAAGCGACAGCTCACCGCGCGCCTCTCGGCAAGGAGTGCGGAGGAAATCGCCCCGTTGTTCTATCAGCGGACAGACGTTTCAAGCTCCGGCACGTCCCACATGGAGCACCAAAGCCAAGCCAGCGATGTGCCTGCTGTGACTGATGTGGATAGACTTCTGTGGGAAATCGCCGCGCGCCACCTTCACTCGTACAACCAGTTGCCCCGCCTGTGGTTTAGCTCTGTTCCGGATTCGTGCGGACACGGCGGATGTCTCATCCACTGCATGTCCCTGTCCCTTTGCGAGGCGACTCGTGAAACGCCTGCCGATCTAGTTCAGCAGGTGTTCTCAGAGCTCACCGGTATGCTTGGACTACCGGTCATCCGGGCAAATGTCCTTTCCGTCCTTGGCCGCGAAGAAGCTGCCACAGAGTTCCTCTGCATTTCCCCGGATGGAGACGTTGAGGTCGCACACTGCCCTTGCGGCTACGCCGCCAACCTCGACTGCGCCGTCTCCAAAGCAGTGGGGCCGCCGGACAGGGGACAACCCGCTTCCGGGCAACCGCGCCTCGTTGAAACCCCCGGCATGAAGACCATTGCGGACGTATCTGACTACCTCGGCATTCCCCCCTCCTCGCTCATCAAATCCCTCCTGTACATCGCCTTGTGCCGGCCGCTCCTGGTTCTTGTCCGGGGTGACGACCAGCTCAACGAACACCTTCTCCGGCGGGCACTCGGTTCATACGACCTGCGACCGGCAAACACAGAAGAGATAAGGCGGGCCCTTGATGCCGACCCCGGCAGCATCGGGCCCGTCGGGGTGCAAAACATCCGGGTCCTTGCCGACTATTCCATCCGTTCCTGCCGTGACATGGCATCCGGCGCCAACAAAGACGATTATCATCTGACCGGCGTCGAGCCGGAGAGGGATTTCCGTGCGGAGTACATCCATCTCCGACAGGTCCGTGCGGGCGATCCCTGCCCCGGTTGCGGGAAACCCCTCACGGTCTCCCGCGCGCGCCTGTTGCTGCGGTCCGCCACGTTCCTTGCTCCATCCGAAGAACTCGCTCCCCTGCGTGTCCTCGGCCCGGACAACAAGCCCCAGCCCCTCCTTGTAACCACTCATAGAGTTGATCTACACGCTCTCCTTTTCTCTCTTGTCGAGCGATTCTCTGATGAGAATGGACTCGTTCTGCCGCCTATGGTCTCCCCGTTTGATGTTCTTATCACCCCGATCCGGTATAACGATCCCTCTCAAAAGCAGGTCTGCGACCGCGTGTACCAGCTACTCCAGGGACAGAAGTTACCTGTGCTCCTCGACGATAGGGACATCAGCCCGGGGGTGAAGTTCAAGGACGCCGATTTGATCGGGATACCACTGCGCATCACAATCGGCCCAAAGAAGCTGAGCGAAGGAAAAGTGGAGCTTCGTGTCCGCGCGACCGGGGAGACTTTCGACTGCCCCATAGAAGACGTTGCGCAACGCGCCATGTGAAACCTTTGTTCGGGAGGACCGACAGGCGCGCCAACATAGCCAGAGAACCCTCCTCACCGCACCCGGACTGTCGGGTCTATCCCGTTCGTTTCGCCCGGCTTACTTTGGCGGGAGGAGTCCGTCATTTCTCTGCGATTGGCTCGCGCACGGTCAGAAAACGGTCCACAGGAGCGACTTTCTCGATGGTCTGCTTTATTGCGGAGGGCCAGGTGATTTCGATGCGGTCCACGGTTGTGGCGATTCCCAGACCGAGGCGAATTCGCCGGTCGCTCCCGGAGAGGTAGCTCCCGCCCCCGCGGAGGTAGTGGTACTGTTTCTTGCCGCGGACAGTTGCCACAACACGGGCGCCGATAGCATCGCGATTGCTCTTCGCGCCGACGAGCTTCAGCGTCAACCAGTGTCCGCCTCTCCCGGATTCATTGGCGTTGTTTCGGAGAATAATCGGGCGACCTTCGGAGACGTTGACAACGATGTCAATGTCCCCATCATTATCCAGGTCCCCGGCGGCTGTCCCGCGACCGATGGTTCGGTGCAGAAAGTGTGCCCCTGCCTTCGCAGGCGCGACCCGCCGGAAATACCCCCGCCCGTCGTTCTCAAGCAGGAGGTCCACCTGCGCATAGCGCTCGTAGAAATGCTCCGGTCGGGTCAGCCCCTTGAGCACCGCTTCCTCTGACGTGACAACTTCCCCGGTACTGATGAACAAATCCATGTCGCCATCGCTGTCGTAGTCGAGAAAACTTGGGCTAAAACCAGTGTAACCGAGCGTGGCTGCGTCCATTCCGCTGTGGGCTGGCGACTCCGTGAAGACAGGCCATTCGTTGTGATAAAGGGTGTGAATCTCGCGGTGACGGCAGGGAACCATGATGTCAAACAGCCCGTCATTGTCCACGTCCGCCACATCCACCCCCATCGACGACTCGACGTTTCCATCGTTGCTGACCGCCACGCCCGCCTCCACTCCTCGCTCGACAAACCGCCCGCCCTTGTTCTCGAAGAGGTAGTTGACCATCATGTCGTTTGCCACGAAGATGTCTGGGTTGCCGTCGTTGTCGTAGTCGCACACCCCCAACCCCATCCCTTTGCCGCCCGGGTAGTAAAGCCCGACTTCCCTCGTGACGTCTGTGAACACCTCATTGCCGTCGTTGCGGTACAACACGTCGGGGCTTCCCTCGTAAACCTGCGGTCCCTGGTACTCGTGAATGAATTTGCCGGCGACGACCTCCCTGCCGAGGTCCTGTTTGGTGTGGTCGTACGTCAGATAGTTGACCAGGTAGATGTCCAGGTCGCCGTCATTGTCATAGTCGAGAGCCGAGCAGCACTGCCCCCATGCCGGGTGTGCCAGAAGAGCTGTCCTTGTGAATTTCCCGTTTCCCTCGTTGCGGAAGTAAACGTTCGGGCCGTAGTTGGTCACATAAAGGTCCTGGTCGCCGTCGTTGTCAAAATCTGCTGCCTCACCGCCCTGCCCATAACCGCTGTCGGCGACGCCCGCCTCGTGCGTCACATCCGTGAATCGCCAGTTTCCCTCGTTGCGGTACAGGGCGTTTGTCAGGTTCGCGTCGTGGGGCTTGCCCCTCAGGTAATTTCCATTGAGAAAGTGAATGTCCAGGTCGCCATCGTTGTCGTAATCGAACAGAATCATCCCCGCTCCCATGATTTCGGGATACAACATGCGGTGGGTTTCCTGTCCGGTGGTATGGATGAAGGCGATTTCTGTAACGTCAGTCACGTCAGTGAACCAGCCCTCCGCCGCGGCGAGTTTCTGCTTGATCTCACCAACAGGCGGCTTGCCCGGTCGGCTCCCGAAGTAAACGGCTACTGCCATGCCCACCGCGAGTAGCCCACCCGCCGCCCAGATCCATTTTCGTCCCGAACCGCCTTCTCGCCGATTTGGAGATACCGGCTCCTTCCTTGGCAGCAGATTTTCCCGCCTTTTCTTGTTCGCTGGCTTCCTCGAAGCTCTTTTACGGCTCATCTCCTCACCCAAAGTATGGTACATGAATGCAGCATGCCAAGCAGATCTTATGGTATCCCATGCATCCCTCCGACGCAAGCGCCTCGGCGGCCTCCCTGGCCGCTGGGCTCGACGGAGCACCATGGCGCGCGACAGATTCGTCAAGCAGGTACGAAGGTTGTGCGCCAACGCGGGCAGGCTGCGTTCTCTGCGGTGAGTCCCCTGTTTGCCGCGATTCTCTCTCTGCTTGACGGTTCGAGAATCGTGTGGTAGCTTTGCCCTTCTGAGGACTTGAGCAGAACAACAACACTTTTTCAGCGGAGGTAATCCTATGGACAGGAGGACGTTTCTGAAGACAACAGGCGGAGCCGTGGCAGCCTCGGCCGTTGGCGCCTTGAGCGGCCGCTCGGCTAACGCAGCAGTCGAGAAAATCGGAGCCGCCACGCACAACACCATCGCCATCTCACCGCACTGGTTCAAAGGCTCCCACGTCGAGCAGGTCGAGCAGGTTGCCGCGTACGGATTCCGTGCTTTTGAGAGCCTCGGCGCCGGAGGCTGGGACGACAAGGAAGCCGTCCGGGACAAGTGCCAGGAACTGGGCATTCAGATCGGAGCTATCGGTGCGGGCGGCACAATCGGCGGCTGGGGTCCGAATGATCCCGAACAACACCAGCGGTTCGCCGACAGCGTGAAGGGAGCCATCGAAAACGCCAAGAAGCTCGGCACGCGAGTCCTTTTGGCGCTCACCGGGGCGGACCGAAAAGGCGTCTCGAAAGAAGAGCAGATGGACGCGTTGGTCAAGGCAGGTCATCTCGTCGCCCCGATGGTCGAGGATGCGGGCATGGTCCTCGTGTGGGAAATCCTGAACGTGCTGGTTGACCATCCCGGGTACTTCCTCGTTTACTCCAAGGACGCCTCGGAACTGGTGAAGCGCACGGAGCACCCGTGCATCAGATGCCTCTTTGACATCTACCACCAGCAGATTAGCGAGGGAAACCTCATCAATAACATCCGCCGCTACATTAAGGAAATCGGGCACTTCCACTTCGCCGATGTCCCTGGCCGCCACGAACCGGGCACCGGAGAAATCAACTACAAGAATGTCTTCAAGGCAATCTATGAGAGCGGATACCGCGGAATCGTCGCCTGCGAGTTCGGACCCACCAAACCCACGGAGGAGATTTTGAAAATCCTTGCCGAGTGCGAGCGCTGGTAGGGTCGTCGCGCAGAAAAAGAGAGGGTTCCCGGCGACTTCAAACCGGGAACCCCCTTTTTTTGTGCGGAGCGACGATGCGGGAACGTCACACGTTTTCCGGTACAACGAACGGCTTGCGATACTCTCGCGTCGTTAACTTGTTCGCCTCGGGATCTCCGGGGAAAGTCTCGGTTTTGGGATCGAAGGTCAGCGTCCGTCCCAGCCGGTAAGCGATATTCGCCAAGTGGCACAGGCCCGCCGAAATGACGCCCTCCTCCACAGGAGCCGTCAGAATGCTGGGGTCTCGTTTCCTCACCGCCTCGATGAAGTTCTCGAAGTGGTCGAAGCCTTTTCCCTCCTGGCGGGGCTGTTTCTTGTCGTCTTCGAGGTAGAGGTCATACGGCCCCTCCGTGCCGTCAATCGCCAGCCAGCCTTCCGCGCCGTAGAAGAGATTTCCGATTCGCACCCCTCCTTCATCGTTGGTGTGCCGCCCGCGAACATCGAAGGTCAGGGTCTTGCCATCCGCGTACGTGAAGCACGCCATCTGCGTGTTCGGCGTCTCACCCTGGTCCTTGTAGCCGTACCGACCGCCCATGCTGTTGACTTTCACTGGATACCCATAATCCTTTCCCAGCCCCCAGCGGGCGATGTCCATCTGATGAACCCCCTGATTGCCGATGTCTCCGTCGCCGAAATCCCAGAACCAGTGCCAATTGTAGTGAACGAAATTTGTGTTGAAGGGCTGCTCGGGCGCCGGACCGAGCCACAGGTCGAAGTGCACCTCCTTCGGCGGCGTTGCCGGCTGCGCGAAACCGATGGAGTCGCGTTTCTTGAAACACAATGCCCTCGAGTGGAATACCCCGCCAATAGCCCCCTCGTACATCAGCTCTATCGCTTTCCGCACGCTCGGGGCCGAACGTCCCTGGGAACCAACCTGCACGATCCGGTTGTACTTCTTGGCGGCCTCGACCATTTTTCGCCCCTCGAACAGGTTATGCGAGGCGGGCTTCTCCACGTACACATCTTTCCCTGCCTGACACGACCAGATGGTTGCCAGAGAGTGCCAGTGGTTCGTCGTGGCAACGGAGACCGCGTCCACTTCTTTGTCCTTGAGCATCTCGCGGATGTCCACGTAGAGGTTCGGGCGAACGCCGCTCCCTTCTTTTACCCCTCTTGCCGGCGCCACAAGCACCCGCTCATCCGGATCGCACAGCGCCACCACCCGCACGCCTTTCATGCCGGTCCACACTTTCGTGTGGTGGAGTCCCCGTCCGTGGACGCCCACGACGCCGATGCCAATCTCATCGTCTGCGGCAAACCCTGTCCACTGGGTACGGATCGCAGCAACCCCCGCCGCCACCCCCGCAACCCCCTTCGTGGACCTCCTGAAGAAATCTCGACGACTTATCTTTTCCATGTCATCACCTCTTTCGTCTCGAGTTGCCGAATCTTGATGCACGTCAGTTGGGGCGAATGTATCGTGGGGAGCGCCCGTTGTCAAGCTCGTTTCCCGTCTAAATCATTTGACAACGCCTTTCCGCCGCGTTATTGATTGTCTCGTCCAATGGTTCGAGGAGACACCTTGAGCATAGCAACGCACGACTCTCGGAAGCAGTAACCCGGGTGCGTGAGGAGATGGATTATGGCGAACAAGGGAATCAGCAGAAGAGAATTTCTGAAGGACAGTTCCTTGATCGGCGCGGGGGTATTTCTCGCCGCAGCCGGTACGGAGCCCAGCAAGGCCGAGGATTCGAAGAAAGGAGGAATTACCATGGGCATGTCACCAGGTATCAACATGGAGTTCATCCGAAGGGCCGAAAAGCCCTTCGCATGGGGCGTCGCGAAAGCCGCGGAGATCGGTTACAAATTCTGCGAACCGATGGTTCACACCGGCCGCGAGTTAATGAGCGAAGCCGGGTACTATCACACTGTCTCGATGCTTGAGGACCCCCTCGAGATTCGAGGGATTCTGGAGAAACACGGCATCCAGGCAAGCGGCTTATCCTGCCATTGCCCTCTGTCCAGACCCGAAGTCTCTGTGGACTACATCAAGCAGGCCATCCGTTTTGCCGCGGAACTCGGGGCACCCGTCTGCAACACCGACGAGGGCATGGTCCCCGACTGGATGGATGAGGAGACCGCCTTCAGGATGATTCAGTACACCCTCCGAACCGTCGTCCCCGTCGCCGAGCGGCACAACATCAAAATCGGCATCGAGCCGCATCAGAAGTTCACCGTCCACACCGATAAGCTCATCAAGATCGCCAGCCTCGTGGACTCGCCGAATCTCGGCTTCAACGTTGATACAGGAAACGCGTATCTCGGCGGCGTGAGCGATCCCTATGAGATGCTGCAAGCCTGCGCGGATCGCACGTTCCACATCCATGCAAAGGACATCGAGCTCAAACAGAGCGAGGACGAAAGAGGCAAAGTCACCGGAACTCCCGTAGGATGCGCCTGCGGCGATGGCGTCATTGACTGGCCTCGCGTGGTGCAGATTCTCAAGAAGGCCGGTTTTAAGGGTGTGCTTTCCGTCGAGTGCGGCACCATCGAGCAGGCCGAGAAGAGCCTCAAGTACCTCAACAAGGTCATTGCCACGGAGAAGGCGTAGAGCTGTTGAGGAAATAGCCGACAACGGGCATCTCCGGGCAGCCGTTCCAGACCCCCGTGCGGCCGGACCCCGATCTCGTGTCAAAATGTAAGCGGTTGCATCAGTGTTTGATGTAACTAAAGATGAAAGAAAGAGGTGAGCTATGATGACGCGGTTTTTGAAGGTATTTTCTGGCAGAGCATTCTTGGTGTCAGCGATTCTCCTTGCGGCTCTCGCTTTTGCTTCGCCAGGTCTCGCGGAAGAAGCCGCCGCAAAAACCAAGGTCCTTCTCTTCGTCGGTGGGCAAATTCACGACCACAAGGCAATCGGCAACGTCGTCGAGAAAACCCTCAACGACTACGGCCAGTTCGAGGTGACAAAAGTCGAGGACGATTTGAATTGCCTCATCTCGCCGAAGCTTGACCCCTATGACGTGATCGTCTTCTATTACACGGTCGGTGAAATCACGCCAGAACAGAAGAAAGGGTTGTTCGACTTCGTGGCAAGCGGCAAGGGGTATGTGGGCTTTCATTCTGCTGCCGATTCCTTCCGCGGCGACGAGGAATATCGTAAGTTCGTCGGCGGCCATTTTCTCACCCATCCAGCCTACCGCGAATTCCCCGTCTCTATCGTGGACAAGGACAATCCCCTCACACGCGGACTGATTGATTTCAAAATCACCGACGAGCAGTACATCCTCGAGAAGGACGATCCGGATATCCGCGTCCTCGCGACAGCCCCTCACGAGGGAAACGACCTTCCCATTGTGTGGACGAAGTCCTTTGAGAAGGGACGCGTCTTCTACATGGGCTTCGGCCACGATGCGAGAGCCTGTGAGCAGGATATCTTCAAGACCTTTCTTATCCGCGCGACACTATGGGCAGCCGGAAAGCCCGTGCCGACCTACTTCGCTGACTTCACTCCCATTTTCGACAGCAAGAGCCTGAACGGCTGGCACGTCAGCCGCAAGACCGGCCACGGAACCGGAGGCAAATGGGTCGTCGAGGACGGTGCCATCGTCGGCCAGCAGAATCCTCCTCGCCAGGGCGGCATCCTCATCAGCGATGAGAAATATGGCGACTTCGAGTTGGTCATCGAAGCCAAGCCGGAGTGGGGGATTGACAGCGGCATATTCCTCCGCTCGACCGAAGACGGCAAAGCCTACCAGGTCATGGTGGACTACAACGACGGAGGCAATGTCGGGGGAATCTACGGCGAGGGAATCGGCGGATTTGGCGTGCGCTCCGAGCAATACCCCGCCGCCTGGAAGAAAGACGACTGGAACATCTTCCGTATCAGAATCCAGGGCCAGCCCCCAAAAATCACCGTCTGGATGAACGGCGTTCACATGATTGATTACGAGGACAAAGAAGTCCGCATCCCCGAAAAGGGCGGCATCGCCGTGCAGGTCCACGGCGGCGGTCCCCTCGAAGGCATCAAAACTCGCGCCCTCTACCGCGACATCCAGCTCAAGCCGTTGTGACGGTCTCCAACAACCGAGAGGAGGGGATCACCGATGGCAGTCTACATCCTCGGCGCCGGCGCCTCATGTTGCACCGACGCATACAGCGCGTTCGCGGCGGAGAGGCGCTTCATGGGAGAACTTCGACCCCCTATGATGGCCGATTTCTTGGAGGTTGCCCTTAGCCGCGACTCGCCGCAGGTGCCCCTGAGGAACCTGGACTCGGTGCTGAAGGGAATCGGCCTGAGCGTCGCCGCGATGCAGCAGGGCAAGGCGGGCTGTGCGAACATAGAGCATGTGCTGTCCTTTTGCGATCTCGTTCAACGAGCCATCACCCACTGGGCTTTCGGTCCTCGCCGCAAGGGACGTATTCGTGCAGCCCTTTGGCTCCTTGAGCGAGCCTTGGCGCGCCCGCCTTTGCATATCCTTCATCTGCCACCCCAGGTCCGACGACTGTGCCGCAAGGTAAAGGGGTGGCCGATCGTCGGTCACTCTCCCAAGCGAACCCTTGTCCAAGCCGCTGAGGCACTAAGGAAGGCCGCTCGGAAGTCGCGCGGGGGCCCCCCTCAGTCCGGGCTCAGCGAGTGGGAAAGCGTGTCGGTCGGGCTGGGCCTCAAGTCGCCC
Organism: bacterium; assembly: GCA_030691545.1. Classification (GTDB taxonomy): domain Bacteria; phylum Auribacterota; class JABMQX01; order JABMQX01; family JABMQX01; genus JAUYEE01. Next base: position 19,924 of record JAUYEE010000316.1, read on the forward strand.
ATCCGAGAGGTTTTGACAGCCGTCTGCGAGGTGTACGCACCCTCCTCCCCGTACCTGCCCCGGGTGGGCTCCGCGCCCCCCAGGGCTGTGCTCCAACTACTTAAGATTCCTCGCGAATAAACTCGGCGCGGGTGACACAGTCCTGGGCTTCAACTATGACTTTCTTCTTGACCGCGTGCTCGAAGAGAAAGCGTGCCTCAGGCCGGATGAACGCTTGGGGCCCCTGCCGACTCTATTCGATACGGCGGACGGACCGGCGCGATTCATCAAGCTGCATGGCTCGGTGCTATGGTGGGTCGAGCGCAACTGGGACCAGAATAGGGACTATTACCTCGGTAATCCGAACGCGGGCGAGGTACGTTACGGGACGTTCTGCGAAGCTGTGACAAGCCTGGGCGGAGGCAGGTTCCCCTGGTTGCCCGCGACGATCTTCCCGCACCGCACCGGCACATTTCTGTCGCTAAATTCCGAAGCTTTCCGCAAGTGGGAGAGCGAGCCCGCAGACATGAGCGACTGCCGCCGTGTCGAGCCGCTGATCGTTCCTCCGACGATCGCCAAAGAGGAACACCTCGCCCGCCCGGAAATCTCGGAGCTATGGCGGCAGGCCGAGCACGACCTCTCGCTGACCAGTAGCATTTACGTCATCGGCTACTCCTTCCCGCGGACGGACAAGCACGTCGAGAAGATGACGCAGGCCGCGGCGAAGAGGCGGCCGTGCGGCAGCTACAAGGGTGTGCCAGTTACCGTCGTTACAAGGCCGAATGCCGAGAAGGACGAGGTCGAGGGTCTGGAGCGCCGGGTCACAGATGCCTTCCCCGGAGCCGACACAATAACCGTAGCACGGGATGAGTCGGGCCGCACCATAGGCTTCGCCGAGTGGGTTTGCATGAAAGCTCCGTAAGCCTCGTCGGTCACACAGGCCGGGGGTACGGCTGGCCGTGAGCCGCCAGCGCGGGGACCGAGAGTGTATGAATTCGCTAATGCGCTCGGCGGGTACTGATCGCGCTGGGAACCACGCTCAGTTCTGAAGACCGCAATGCCCGTGCCGGGCTTTAGCCGGCATGCACTGTTAGCCACCGTCTTCAGGCGGTGGGGGCCGATGCCGAGCGCCGCCTCCCGCAGCCGGCTTCAGCCGGGCTTCTCGACCAATGGATTTATCCGAAGGAATTCAGAGCCTTTGCGAACCACAGCGACCAGTGGTTGGGTGGGTCGGTTCTGGCCGCGTGGCTCTCGCGCCACTGTCGGTCGAGCAAAAGAAATAGTTTGAAACAAAACCAAAGCGGGTGTATCTTCGTTCAACGTGAAAAGGACGTTCCTCGAGCCTTTGCAGATTCACAGCACAATAGTCTGTCAGACCAGCATCAAGGAGGATCGAAATTGAAGCCCAACTGGATTCGCCTCGCAGCGTGCTTGTCTCTTCTCGCTCTCGTCGTATTTGGGGCGGGAATCGTGCCATCGGAAGGCGCCGCTATCCCTGCTGAAAAAATCAAAGTCCTCCTGGTCACGGGGGGGCACGATTTCGAGCAAGAGCCGTTTTTTGAAATGTTCAAGGCGATGGACGCAATCGCTCTCGAAACCGCCGAGCAAAAAGAAACGAGTGAGGCGTACGACCGCGACCTATCGAAGTACGACGTGCTCGTCCTTTACGATATGGTGCAAAAGATCACGGATGCCCAGAAGAAAAAGCTTGTTGACTTTGTGCAGAGCGGCAAGGGTTTGCTGGTGCTCCACCACGCCCTCGGCTCCTATCAAGACTGGGAGGACTATAAGAAAATCGTGGGCGGCAAGTTTTACACCGCCAAGCGAACCGAGGACGGCGTCGAGCATCCCCCATCCGGCTGGAAGCACGACGAGAAGCTCCAAGTCGTCATCGCCGACAAAACCAATCCCATTGTCAAGGGCATGTCTGACTTCGAACTTCTCGACGAGGTTTACAACAAGTACTTCGTCAGCCCCGACGTCAAGCCTCTGCTGACCGTCAATCATCCCCTCAGCGACAAGGTCGTCGGCTGGACGCATCTTTGCGGCAAAGCTCCCGTCGTGTACATCCAGTTGGGACACGGCGCCAGCGCCTTCAAGGACCCCAATTATCGAAAGCTCGTCTCCAACGGCATCCGGTGGGCGGCGGGCCGTCTTGCACCAGAGAAGGCGACCCAGCCAGCTCCTCCAGCGCCTCGCAGGGGCGGCGGCTGACCGTGATTCTTTCCGCCCGCAGGTTGCGGGCACGTGAAACCCGAGAGAGCCTAACACAGGAGCAGTACACACCGCGCCACTGCGCAGGGGGGAAGTGTAGCGCCTCCGCAAAGAGCCCCGGTCTTCTGACGGCTTTTTAGCGCCCTTTTCCCGCTGCCTGCAGAAAGCCCTCAACACTGAGTCCGGCACGCGTGATGAGCCTCCGCAGTGTTCCCCTGGCAACTTCCCTATGGTCTGGGACAGAGAGCGTCGCGATGTGTCCGGACTTGACGAGGATGATGTGGCTTCCACGCCGCCGGGCGACTTCCCAACCGAGACGCTCGAAGACCTTTGTGACCTCCCGCCCGCTCAAAACCGGAAGTTCTGGCATTAGACGCGAACCTCAACCTCTCGCACGGCGACAGTGAGCGGCATCCCTCTCTCGGCCCTAACCTCTAAGCACTGCTCTATCGCGTCCTCGATGTTTCTCAGAGCCTCTTCCTCGGTCTTTCCCTGGCTGACGCATCCGGGTATCGAGGGACATTCCGCCACGAACACCCCGTCCTCGTCACGATCAATCGTCACAATGAACTTCATCCCTGAAATCTCCTTCCTGACGGTTCTCCGTTGCACCCTTCTTGTTCGCCGCCGGAGATCACCCCATGGCGCTTTATTCCTCCGGCGGGCCGAGTTCCTCCACATAGTGGTCAATCAGCCGTAACTCTTCATCCGTCAGCCGCCAGTCGGCGCCGCCGGCATTCTCGACGACCTGCTCTGGATTTCGCGCACCGACCAGCGGCGCCATCAACTCATCCTGGCAGATGACCCAGTTGATGGCGAGCTGCGCGAGGCTCTTCCCGTGAGCCGCCGCAATTGGCTTGAGCTTCTCCACGAACTCCAGCGCCCGCTTCAAGTTCTTTTTCTGGAACCACGGACGGTCTATCCGATAATCATCCTCCGGAAACTTGCGGTCGAGCGTCACCTTCCCTGTTAGGATCCCCTGCTCCAACGGGCTGTATGCGAGGACGCCCATGCCATGATTCCGGCAATATGGAAGAATCTCCGGCTCGATCTCCCGGTCGAGCATACTGTATCGGGGCTGATCCGAATGCACCGGGCCGTGCTTCCGGAAATCCTCCATCTGCTTTACAGAAAAATTGCTCACCCCGATTGCCCGAATCTTTCCCTGCTCTAACAACAGGTTCAGCGCCTCCATTGTCTCCTCTGCAGGCGTCATGTCGTCGGGGCGGTGGCACTGGTAAAGGTCAATCCAGTCCGTCTTCAATCGGCGCAGGCTGTCCTCTGCCTCCTTTAGAACGTTCCCCTTCGTGAGGTCTCGGTAAATCGCGCGCCCTTCCTTGTCCGCAAAAGAGAAGTTTCGCGTCTCGTGGTCCCAGACCAGTCCGCACTTGGTCGCGAGAACCACCTCGTCCCGCCGCCCTTCGATCGCTTTCCCGACAATTTCTTCCGAATGGCCAAATCCATACACCGGCGCGGTATCAATGAACACCATGCCGACGTCAATCGCTTTGCGAATCGCCGCGACGGCTTTCTCGTCGTCCGTGCCGCCCCATTGCCACCCGCCAATCGCCCAGCAGCCGAGCGCAACGGCCGAAACCTGGATGTCCGTGTTTCCCAACCTGCGTTTTTCCATGCCATTCCTTTCCTACTGACTTCTCACTATTGCTCCGGCGGCCCCAGTTCTTCAAGATACGATTCAATCAAGTTCAACTCCTCCTCGGTCAGCCGCCAGTCCGCCGCGCCGGCATTTTCCACGACCTGCTCCGGATTTCGCGCGCCCACCAGCGCCGACGTCACGCCCTCCTGGCAGATAACCCAGTTCGCCGCGAGCTGCGCAAGCGTCCTCCCATAGTCTGCGGCGATTGGCTTCAGTTTCTCCAGAAACCCGAGTGCCCGCCTCAGATTTTTCTTCTGGAACCACGGGCGACGTCGCCGATGGTCGCCCGGTGGGAGCTTGCGGTCCAGCGTCACCTTTCCCGTCAAGATACCCTGCTCGATCGGACTGTAGGCGAGAATTGCGATGTTGTTCTCCCGGCAGTACGGGAGAATCTCCGCCTCGATCGTTCGGTCGAGCATATTGTACCTCGGCTGATCGGAACGAATCGTCCCCCATTCCCGAAAGTCTTTCATCTGCTTAACCGAGAAATTGCTCACGCCAATTGCTCGTATCTTCCCCTGTTCGAGCAACAGCGTCAAAGCCTCCATCGTTTCTTCGGCCGGCGTTTGCTCGTCCGGCCAGTGGCATTGATACAGGTCAATCCGGTCCGTCTTCAAGCGGCGAAGGCTCGCCTCAGCCTCGCGCAAAATGCTCTCTTTCGTGAGGTCCTTGTAGATTTTGTTCCCCTCTTCGTCAACGAACCACGGCAGCCTTGTCGGATGCTTCCAGTGCAGCCCGCACTTCGTCGCCAGAATGACTTCATCCCGTCGCCCCTCAATTGCCTTCCCGACAATCTCCTCCGAAAGCCCGAAGCCGTATGCGGGGGCCGTGTCGAAAAACGTCATTCCAACCTCAAGCGCCTTTCGTATGGCGGCGATCGCTTTTTCTTCATCCGTACCGCCCCACATCCATCCGCCAATCGCCCAGCAGCCAAGCCCGACGACGGTAACCTCAAGCTCAGAATTTCCCAATCTGTGCTTTTCCATAATGCGCTCTTCCTCGTGTATCCTGAATGGTCTCGGATATGACCTGTTGAGTTCTCGCTCTTCCCTCCTCCATTGATGATACAAACAGAACTACTGATGTTCAACCCATCACTTGCTCCCTTCGGTTCCATGAGTTTTTCTTTGACCGCGGCTCACCGATGGCGCACCATGAGGCCGGAAAGGCTCCAGGTCAAAAACGATTGTGCCCGCTGCACTTCGCGGGCATCTCCAGGTCGGAACCGCACACCGAGGAGGGAATGATGAAAGCCGCCATTTTCTTAGCCGCTTTGCTCGCAGGATCAACCATCTGCGCCATCGCCACAAGGAAAAGCGCCTCCGCGTCCAATGATGAAGAAAAGAAATTCTTTAAGATATGGCCCATCGGGAAAGTGCGGAAACAAGATAAGGCTGCCTGGATTGAGATTGACCCTCAGTACAAGGACGCCCTCCTCGGCTTGAACCAATTCTCTCACATCCATATCTTCTATTGGTTCGATAGAAACGACACCCCGCAGAAACGAGCGATTCTCCAAGTGCATCCTCGCGGCAACAAGAAAAACCCCCTCACCGGCGTCTTTGCGACGCGCTCGCCCTTCCGACCGAACCTCATCGCGATGTCCACGTGCAAGATTGTCTCCGTCGAAAACTGCACCATCCGCGTTGACTCCATTGACGCTCTTGACAACTCGCCCGTCATAGACATCAAACCGTACACTCCGGGGCCCGAGCGTATCCTCGACGCAAAGGTCCCTGACTGGGCCGGCCCGCGCTGAAGGGAAGGATGTTGTCGTAACCGTTTCGCTTTGTTATAAGATTCTTCGCGCGGCTTTCTGTTTTCGGTGACAAGTAATAGCCCCGGCAAGGCAAGAGGGTCGTTCGTTCCTCTGGGCGCGCACCCTCGGACCGTGAAAGGAGCCAGGAAAATGCGAAAAGTCATCATTCTCCTTTTGGCTGTTGCGTGGTGCGGCACAGCGACCGCAAAGACGACGCTCTACCGTGACAAATGGGGCGTTCCCCACATCTATGCGGACAGCGAAGAAGCCGCTCTCTTCGCTCTCGGATACGCCCAGGCGGAAGACCGGCTCGAACAACTCCTCAAGAACTACCTCTACGCCGAAGGGAAAGCCGCCAGTGTCCTCGGCGAACAATATGTGGAGGAGGATTATCGGCAGCGAGTTCTCCGACACGGTGAGATTGCCAAGGCGCGCTACGGCAAGCTTGATGCGCGATTTCGCAAGCTCGCCGAAGCATTTGCCGCGGGCATCAAGCATTACATGAAGGAACATCCGGAGAAGGCGCCGGAGTGGTCCTTCGAACCGCAGCCCTATCAGCTCGTCGCTCTCGGTCGTCTCGTCATCTGGGGGTGGCCGGCGGGGCAGGCGCTCAGCGACCTCGGTCGGCGTCTCCCGCGCCCGCCGGCGTTCGGCTCGAACCAGTGGGCGGTCTCTCCGAAGCGCTCCGCCGAGGGATGCGTCATCACCTGCATTGACCCGCACGTGAGCTGGTACGATGCATTCCGCTGGTACGAGGCTCACGTCCACGGCGGCAGGCTCAACGTTTATGGCTTTGCGGCTCTCGGCACACCCGCCTTCGGACTCGGCCACAATGACTATTGCTCCTGGGCCTGCACCACCGGCGGCCCCGATACCGCCGATGTGTACGAGGAAGAAATCAATCCGGACAACCCCCTTCAATACCGCTACGACGGCCAATGGAAAGATATTCAGGTTTTCCCCATCGAGATTGAAGTCAAGACGGGAGACGGGAAGAAGGTCGTCACACGTAAAGTCGAACGCACCCGCCATGGCCCCATTGTCGTGCGCGAAGGGAACCGAGCCTACGCCATCAAACTCGCTTACGAGGAGGAAGTCGGTCTCGCCGAGCAAATCTTTCGTCAGAACACCGCGACGACCCTCGACGAATTCAAAGCCGCTCTTTCGATGAACCAGTTGATGCCTCAGAACGTCATGTACGGCGACGTCCACGGCAATATCTATTACTGTCGCACCGGAATGGTTCCCATCCGCCAGCCCGGCTACGATTACACCCGCCCTCTCCCCGGCTACACGTCCAAGACCGAATGGCTCGGCATTCACAAGATGGATGACCTCGTCCAAATCCTCAATCCGCCCCAGGGCTTCATGCAGAACTGCAACATCTCCCCCGACACCATGATGCCCGGCAGCTTCCTCACCGGCGACCGCTATCCGGACTACATCTGGCGAGGAGATTACGGCGACTCAAACCAGCGAGGGAGGCGAGCGGTGGAGTTGCTGGGGTCTAATGATTCAGTCACAGTCGAGGAAGCCATCGAGATCGCCCTCGACACGTACATTGACGATTCGGACAAGTGGTGCCGCGCTCTCAACAACGCCTGGCAGGCACAGAAGGCCAGCTATAAACCCCGCAATGCGGAACTGCCACGCGCGGTCGAGATTCTTTCCACCTGGGATGGGCGAGCCGAGGCGGACCGAATTGGCGCCACACTTTTCTGCCACTGGCGGCGAGCCTGCCGGACTTCTCTTGCTGTGCCAGCCCGTCGCATCGAGTCTCGACGCCCTCTTCCCGAAACCGGCGAGACCGCGCTTCTCAGCGCTCTCGACAAAGCGGTCTCCTACATGAAGGACAAGTATGCCAGCATCGAAGTACCCTGGGGAAATGTCATGCGAATTCGCCGCGGCGAACACGACGTGGCGTGTTCGTCCGGCGGACCTCCTGGTTCCGGTATGGAGCCCCTGCGAGCCGTCGGCTATGAGGGGCCCGATGAGAACGGAAAATTCTTCGCACGGTCCGGGCAGTCCTGTACCACCGTCGTCATCTTTCGTGCCCCTGGAAAGGTCGAAAGTTATTCGGCGGTTCCTTTCGGCCAGAGCGATGACCCCAACTCCCCCCATTATTTCGATCAGGCGAGGGAACTTTTTTCAAAGAAAAAACTGAAACAGACGTACTATAATGACCTCGAGGCGCTGAAGGCGAATCTGGAGAGCCAGAAAGAGTTGGACGTTCCATCGTTTTAGTCGCCCCCAAGCGGCCTCAACGACATGCCTTGTGTCGTGACGCAGTGCACGCTCTCGTGAACCTGGAGGGAATCATGAACTATCGGAGAGTGTTGGTCTTCGGAGCGCATCCCGATGACGAAATCGCCATGGCGGGCGCCATCGCCAAATTCGCAATGAGGAAGGTCAACGTCACGATTGTGACCTTCACCGACGGCTGCGAGGGCTACCCCAAGCCGGAGATGAAGGATACCATCGTTGCCGTCCGACGAAAGGAGTCCAGCGCTTCCGACAGGGTGCTCGGTGTATCGAGCCACGTCCACCTCGAGATCCCCGACATGGCGTTGATCAACAACAAAGAGAACGTCCTACGCTGCGTCCATGCCATCCGCAAAGTCCGCCCCGATGCTATCTTCACTCACGGACCCGATGAGCGGCATCGCGACCACATCGCCGCTCACGCAATTTCCGTGGAAGCCTCCTGGCAAGCCGGCGAGCCGGTTGCCGCCGAGCTTGGCGCTCCGTGGCGCACACCGCATCTCTATTTCTACGGCGCCGTCGAAGGAGACAAGCCCCACGTCTGCTTCGATGTCAGCGAGACCGAGCACAAGCGCCTTCTCGCCATGGCCAAGCACGTCTCCCAGCACTTCCTCTGGGGGCGCTCAAAGGAGAACTTTGAGGAAGAAGCGAAGTGGATCAAGCGCTCCAAAGGGAAATTCATCGAGCACTTCTACCTCTCCGACGGCTTCTGCCTCAACGATTTTCCACCGAGGTAGGGCGGACAAGGGTCTCACCAGGGTTGGGTTCTCGGACGAAGCGAGGGATCGTTGCGGCCCTCTTCACCGTTTCGCGATGTTCTTGCACATGTGGACCGCAGCCGCGTTACTCATACCGACCGTGGCCACTGGGCCCAATGAACATGGCACCGTCGTCAACAGACAGGTTCGTGTAATCCGTTCGGGGCCCCGCGGCACCGATCTCCCACATCTTTGTCATTTTCCCCGTCGGATACCCTGTGTCACGTTGTAGATCCTCGACCCGCGGCATGCCCTTGTTGGTTATGTTAATTCGATATTGTATTTGGTCAGGAGGATTTCATTCCTATCCTGGAAAAAGAGCTTCTTCAAATCCTCCAATGGCTTCTCCCATAACTTGTTGAGAGTGACTTCGAGTCTCCCAATATCTAAGATCATTTGTTCCGTCATATTGATAAAGTCGTCTCTCAATCTCTCTCCGTCCGCGCGAGCTGCAAACACGTCGGACCACCTTTTGTAGGATTGTATCTTTTCCTTCTTGGGAACCAGTGTGACGCCGCCGATGGTTGCGATCCTGCCTATCTGAACATCGTGGACAATGACGTTCCTGTATTCTCTCATCCCCCGACTGCACCTTCTGTACTCCTTCCAGTTTTCTGAGTGGCCAAAATACTGACCCAACAGGTTTTTTCTGCCAGGAAGTGTTACTCGCGCCGCTTTGCCCTTCCTGACGTAATGCTCATAGACTTTTGCGTACTTGTCATCATACCACTCGCCAGCCAGCTTCAGAAACTCCTCCTTGCCGAGCTTTTGCGGAACCTCACTTTCCTCATGTGCACACTCAAGGGTCAGCGAACGGGTATCCTGGAGAAACTCCTCGGCCAGGTCGCAGGCGGAAACGAGATGGATGTAGAAGTCTTCAAACGAAGAGAGCCTGAAATTCTGAAGATGGTCATAAGAGTATATGAGATTCAAGAACATTGAGTAGTGGACGGAGGCGATGTCTGTTATATCCTCGCAGACGCCTTCTCTGGGGCGTATTCTTTCGCTCGGGTCCTTGACTTCAAGCTGGATCCTTTTGGTGTTCGGAACAACGAGGTGTCTCCAGAAGGTTTCGCAGTTCGGAAATCTTTCTTTCAGGAAAGGCCAGAAGCGCCGTTCGTACGGGTCACCATCGTTCGCAAAATAAGTCTTGGAAATCACCTCTTGGATCTTACTCGCCGTGATTCTGTATCTCATTTCGTTCCCGCTCCTCTCAGAACACCGCCTCCAGCGTGCTGCCAGCCTTGATTTCAATCGGTGACGAGAACGTTACGACGATTTTGCCCTGCGCGATTTCGCTGGTCAGTTCTACGGGCTTACCATCGAGCCTTGCGGTTACGCCGCGAGCGGCTTTTCCGTAGGAGGCGAGGGAAAGGGTTTTCAATGTTTGTTCGCCCCAGAGAACCTCCAGCGTCGCGTGATGCTGCCTGCCCATCTGTCGCTGGGTGAAGGTCCCCCACGCGGAGCCCGTCGAGAAAAACGATCGGAATTGGCCCGGCGTGATTCGCGGGGCGAAACCTAAGTGCTTCGTCACGCCGTCATATTCCTGCCCTGAGAGCGCCAGAAGCACCGACCACGAAGCCATCGCCCGAGCATAGTGATGTCCGCACTCGACCTCGTTCCATGGATTACGCCGCAGACCGTCATATCTATCCCGCACGCCCTTGACGACCGAAAGCCCTTCTTCAAGCCAGCCCTCGTAAATCAAATGACCGGCAACGTGATATTCGATTCCCGTCCACACTTCGTCGCTGTACACGAAAGGCAGGGCCGGTCGCTTTCCCTTCGGCCACGAGCACAACAGCAGCCCCGCCTCATCATTAAGGGCGTACACTCTCTGCACGTTATCGTGCTCGCCGATGGGTCGCCGCCAGTTGTATTCGAAAATCGAGCGCACGGTCTTCTTCGTGCGCTCCGGGTCAAAAAGGTGACCCAACCCGACGACGTATGCCGCCCATTGCCCAAGAAGCTGATCCGAGAGACACCCTTCGCCGTATTGATACTTCGGCACAACGTCGCCGTCGCTCAGCGCCGGCGCATTTCCGCCGGGGGATTCCTCGCACTCGCACGTAGCCGGCTCCGGCGACCTGAGATGCTCCGGAACCGTGATTCCCGGCATCACCTGGACCTTCTGGATGTAATACTCGCCATTCCACAGCTCCTCATCCATCTTCTTGCGCCCGCTCTCAAAGACGGCGCGATATTCCTTCGCTTTTTCCTCCTCGCCGAGCGCGCGCGCCATCTCCTCAGCCGCACGGAGCGCGGCGAGATACAGCGCCCCCATCATCGTATTCGGCCCGTAGAACTCGATGTCATACGTGTTGTGCTGCTCGCCCTCCATAACGCCATCTTTGTTCGGGTCCCAGCCGTTTTCCTTCGTCCACGCATACTCAAGAGCGCGCTTCACGTTCAGCCAGATCGAACGAAGCCATTCCGTGTCGCCCGAAAACTTCCATTCGCGATAAGCCCGCACGACGCATCCCATTTGTCCATCCCCCGCTGGCTTGAATCCCCAGAGATAATCGCCGAGCGGAATCAGCGTCCGAAACGCCATGCTGCCGTCCGGCCGGGTGTTGTGATTGAAATCGGTTTCTCGCGCGCTGCGCTCAAGAGAAGGAAACAGATGAGCAACAGACTGCGCATAGTCCCACACGTGCGTGCAGTTCATCGGGCAGCACCCCGTGTCGTCCCCCGTGCCTTCAAATCCAAAGAACGAGCCATCTGCCAACAGCATACACGTATTGGTGCGAACAATCGAAGCCTGGCTGGAGACGGCATCGAGCACGTAACCCGGAAGGCTGCTTTCGAAAAACGCGCGATGCCAGGCTTTGGTCTCCTTTTCCAGCCGCTCGAGGTTCCGCACGGTGTACGAAGCAACGTCCCACGCGTCCTTGAACTGCTTGGCGACGAAATTCTCCATCACCTTCCCACGGACCTGTTCTTCGCTGTTCCAGTAGTTCTCCCGTTTCGGAAAATGCCATGTAAGAAAGAAGGGGAAGGTCACGGAGGCCTTCGGGGCAATCGTCGTGTGGAGCACCAGGTCGCCCACATCGCTTCTCCGGTCCGGTGACGGCTCGGCGTCGACAACGGGCCTCACCCTCCCGTCGTCCGCGAAATCATCCCAGAACAAATGCGCATGGTCCCACCAACCTCCGCGATACCAGCGCGTCTGCACATCCATATCCTTCCGGGTCGTCGCCAATGCCATTGTCCCGTAGCGGACGTCCTCCGGCTTCACTTTGTTCGACGAGAAACGAAGTCCCCAGAAATCCTTCTCCTCGACATACTCATTGACATTCTGCCCGAGTATGCCCCCGAAATCTCTGCCGTCCGTCCCGACAGGGTTAAGAATGGCGCCCGCGACAGATACGCCCACTGGCTTATTGCTCGGGTTTCGGACCGTCCATTCGAAAATGCCGACGGGAATCGAACTGTCCCGCACGTTCAGCGGGATAAAAGGATTCCATGCGCGGAGGCTCACATGGACAGGGAGCGACTCGTCTTTGAACTCGATCCACGCGAACGGATACTCCCCTCGAAACACCGCCTCCGTAAGGCGGCTTACACCCGTGAGCTGGCTTTGCGGCGTCCCGAATCCCCCGAGATATGGAGGCATCAGCTCCCGCTCTAAGATTCGAGCAACCGCTTTCCCATTCTCCGGTTTCGCCCAGATGGCGAAAAAGCTGAACGGCAAATCCTTCCCCTTCCCCGGACGATTGAAAATCTCCCAGTCCTTCAGGTCGCCTCGTCCGCCGAGTGAGACGGTGCCCGTGCCAATGCCGCCGATGGGGAAGCCAATATCGGTGAGGGAGGCGCCCGAGTAAGTCCGCACTTCCGATCCTGGGAAAAGCTCCCCCCGCTTGTACGGCTTCACCGCAGGGAAAACCTGAGCGGCAAAGGCAAAGACAAAAACGATGACCGCAGCTCTACTAAGCATGTTTGTTTCTCCCATTCTTTCGTACGGTTGTAAGTGTCAGCCATCCTTGCTCCCACACGTCACGGGCCCTCGTTTCCTGTGGGCCCCGCATGCCTCGACTCGATCGCTTCGTTCACCTCCGTCATTCTTTTTACAAGAACACGCCACGGGTCGTCTTCACCGTTCACAATTCCATAGTTGGAGTTCTCTCCGTCGAAGCGCCCGGAAGCCGGCTGGTCGGTGTACTGAAACCAATGATACCCCAGCACAACCGGAATGTCCGCGAGAGCCTCGACGTACCGCTGAAACCCATCCGCCCGGTCTCTCTGGGTCGCCACCGGCTGGCTTGCCCCCCTCGTGTTCGGCAAGCCCGAATCCATCGCCTTAAACGAGAACTCCGTGAGCATCACCGGGCGACCGGTCATCCGATGAATCCGCTCGATAACCTCTTTCGGAGGCACAGAACCGTAGTTATTAAACGAAATCACATCCACATGGGCGGCATACCCCTCAAGAACCTCCTCCGGCGCGTACCCCGCGAACCGACAGCCTAAATTCAGGTGGTTCGGGTCCGCAAGGCGAATCGCGCGGTTACACACCGAAAAATATCTCTCAGCGACAACACGCAGAAAATCCTTCGCATCCGCCTGAAATGCCACCGTCTTCTCGAAAGCCTGCCGAAGCTCCAGCAGAGCCGCTCGGTCTTTCGCCGAAACCTGCCACGCCTCCGATACTTTCTCCGCGCTCCCGTACCTCTCAAGCAGGAAGTCAATTAGGGCGCCCTTGCCCGGGGCATCGGCAGGCAGCGAAAGGAAGCCCTCCATGAGCGTCTCTCTCGAACGCCAGTCGGCGCCCCACCGAAGCTCGTTGTCCGTAAAGTATCCAATGAGAAACGGGTCAGAACTTCTTTGTGAGCAAGCGGTTCTGGCGCGGGCAAGAACGAGTTCCTCGAACCTCCGCGAAAAAACGTCCGGGAAGGAGCCTTTGACCCAGTCCGCTCCGGCAGACCCCGCAAGGTCCAGGTTCACGGTGTAGGGAATACTCCGCGAAAACGTCTCCCGGCTCGACCACGCCCCGATTGTGTTGAAGCCCCATTCCCGCAGTCGCTTCACGGTTGCTTCCACCCATTTTTCGGCGGTCGCGTATTTTCCCTCGGCCGCACGGCCATAGGGCGAATACCCGAGTTTTGGGGCAATATCCCCCTTAAAGGTTACATGGTTGATGCCTTTCGAGAGGAAAACATTTCCGATGGGGTCAATTAGCCACCAGCGTCCCGAAATCTCCTGCGGGAAGAAGAAGCCGCTCGGCGCGCGCCGGATTTTCGCCCACCCGCCAAACGAATCGCGCGGCAAACTCGATTCTGGAAACAATATTTCTTCGATGTACTCGCGGCTACGCACTTCATTTTCGAGGAGAGTTTTGGTCCGCGGCGTCTTGTCCTCGTAGGCGAGCTCGAGAATCAAGAGGCCGTTGAACCCAGCCTGCTTGAGCGCTCGCGCTGCCGCCCTGTAGTCAATATCGTTCCCTTCGCCAAGCCACTCTGTCCAGATACCGTCGTTGCCGTTCCTGAGGTGTACGCTTTCGATTCGACCCGCGGCAACGCGAATCAGCTCGAACGGGTCCTGCCCCGCTTTTTTCGCCCAGTGGAGGTCGAGACAAAAACCGACCAGCTTCGGATCGGTCAGGGAAACCATTGCCCGAAATTCTCTCGCGCCGTTCGCCATCTCCGGGGTGTGATTGTGCAACACGAGGCGCATCCCGCGACTCTGAAGCTCTTTCCCCAGCCGATTGACATTCTCCGCCTGAAGACGCAGCACCTCTTCGGACTTGTTCTCATCCTCGGCACAGTTGAAGTTGACGACGAGACCCGGAAAGTCCTTCGCCCGCTCCGCCCACTCTAAGACCGTCGCAATTGTCTTCTCAGCCGCATCAGCCTGATGCAGATTCCCGCCGTGATAAACCGAAGCGAGAACCAGCCCATTCCGCCACAGAAGCTCCCGAAACCGCAGCGCCTGTTCGTCTGTTGCGAAAGCATTGAGCCATCCCTCGATGGCGCCAAACCCTGCCTTCCTCGCCTCGGCGAGAGTCTGCGGCAGTTGCTCATCCGGATTCTTCCCCTGCCTTGACCACTCGACATTCCAGCCGTAAATCTGCGTCGCGACCCTTAGTCCTGTTGGCACGCCCGAACAGAGACACGACCCAGCCAAGGCCACCACAAGTCCAAGCGAGCATACAACCAAGGTACTCCTTCTCATCGCTCTGTAACCTCCAGAAGCCATCGTGTGCGCCCAGCTTTCCGCATTCCCGGGGGAAAGCCGCGTTGCCAACAGCAGGCGTGTCGGCGAGCCCGCTGCGCTGACAGTAACGCCAACGCGCTCTTCCCGCCCTTTGCCCGAATTTAACAGGTAGGGCTGCAACGAATCAAGGATGATGTCTTCCCAACAGAATAACCTTCGAGCGCGCCAACGCGAGAAACGCAACATCGAGCCATGTGGTCGCTGGGCAAAAACTTGACAGCGCGCACACCATCTGTCAGCATGACCAGCGTCGTGCGTCCCCCATCGCTTCCGAGACCGCGACAGAGATTCAGACCGATGCGATGGGTGAGAATTAGCGCGACTAATCAACCGCAAGAAGGGAAAAGGAAATGAAAAAAGTGAAGATATGCCTGGCGCTTCTTGTGCTTGTCTTTGTTGCTCAACAACCGGCCGCGGCGCAAGACAAAATCCTGATCGTCCACGATGAACTCCCCCAGATGAAATTCCTCGCGGAGCTTCTCCACGAAAGATGCGCATACGATGTGGAAATCAAGACGCAGAACGAAATGCCTGCCGAGCTTTCCAGCTACCGATCCGTCATCGTCTTCATTCACGGGAAAATGTTCGAGGAGCCGGAAAAAGCCTTCATCGCTTACACCAAGGCCGGCGGCAGACTGATCGTTCTCCATCATTCCATCTCGAGTGGAAAACGAAGCAACAAATTCTGGTTTGATTTTCTCGGCATCAAGCTGCCGGAAG
>JAUYEE010000348.1 GCA_030691545.1 bacterium
AACCGACTGGTCCGGTCCGGCAACCGCCGTCGTCACTAAGTTCTTCACCAGAATCCGCACGTCCGCATCCGTGCCGGTGTTCGTCCCGTCGCTCGCTTGCAGGCTGAACACGTACTCCGTGTCCGCCGCCACGTTCGGAGCTTTGAACGACGCTATCGCGCTGGTCGGATTCGTGATAGTGATTCCGCCGGGCCCCGTCCACTGATAACTCGTAATGGGTCCCGCCGTCGAGAACGTCAGGTTTCCGTCTAAGAGAGCCGTAGCTCCTTCCGGATACTCCGCATCAATCCCTTGCACCACCAGCGGACCCTGGCTCTGATTCCCAAACACCTCCAATTCCGCAATGGAAGTGAATGTAGCCGAGCCGCCGGGCGTCCCGTAAACCCGGATGCCGTTTCCTCTCACAGTCGGCATCACAAGGTCGTATCGAGTGAAGGTCCTCTTGCCCGCCCGGTCGTCCGCGAAGTCCATTGGCGGGATTATCCGCAGAACGGGCACATCCGCCCATGTGGTCCCGGCATCCTTTGTGTATTGAACCTTCAGGTCAAGGAACCAACCGCCGTCGCCGAACATGTTGCCCGTGTAGTACGCGACACGGTCGAAGAACAGGTCGCTTCCCCACAGGTATCCCCAGTAATCCCCCGCCTTGAACAATCCATTCCAACTGTCGTTGTTGTCGTCGTATTGGATGTTGTTCATCCCGGCAATTGTGTAATGCGACACTGCATAGACATAGCTGGTCGGCTCGGATTTGCCGCCCAAAGACGCCGGGCGAGCCAGGTTTCGCCTCCCTGTAGAAGTCACCAGAACTCTCGAGGCCGGGTCTTCCGAGGCTCCGTGCTTGTTCCTCCCTCGGATGGCGATGGTCCGAGTCTGTCCTTCCGTAAGCCCCTTGACCTCATACTGCGAGACCCCGATCGTCTCCAGCCAGATGATGGTCCCGCCGAACTCCAGCCCGATGTCATACTGCTCAGCATCAACGAGGGGGTCCCAGATGGTCCGGAAGCCAAGTCCAGCCGCGCCGAGGTCCAGCGGCAGAACGCGGATGTTGCTCGGGGGAGGTTTGGGCGCGTTAATCGCCGTGACGGTCACATTGACATCGTCGAAGGTCGTCCCAGCATCAGGAGTTGTCATGGAGAACCGGAAAGTGAGAATCGTCCCGATTTGCAGGCTGGGGGCGGTGAACCGGGCCGAAAGGGGCCCTGTGGGCGTAAGGGTCACGGCGGGCAGGCCGGCTACCTGCGACCACATCGCCAGGGTATAATTCTCGGGTCCGCTCCCGGTGAGAGTGACCAAATCCCCACCGTAAACGCGGAAGTCGGACGGAGCCGTCGCACCCTTGTTGATTGTAAGGTCATCAGCCCAATGGTTGTTATTGGCGCCGCCGGTCGCTCCTGTGAACCCGAAGCGAGCGTCGAACCCCTCGTAACCCGAGATCGTGACGTCCAGGGCCTGCGTCCGAGCCATCCCCCCGGCCTCGTTCGCCATCCACATCTGAAAGTGGCCGTTGTCAAACTCGATCTCCACATCGAACCACCCGCCGTTGTGCATGGTGACCGGTGGTTGGTACTCGCCGAATCCGGCCGAATCCGCCGCGTGGATAGCGGGGTCCTGAAGCGAGACGTGGTTCCGGTTGCTGTACTCGTCGAACACGACGCCGTAGCCGTCAAGGCCGCCCCCGTAGAAGCCCAGGGACCCCCCGCCACCTCCAATGAGCGGCGACCCTGGTCTCAACCAGCAGAACGTCATTCCATCGGCGCGGCTGCCGTCTCCAATGTAGAACCTGAATGAAGCATCGAATTTCGTGGCGTTAATCGTCTGCGTCAGAAAAGCGGACCCCGTCTGGTCGTTTGTGGCAGAGGTGAGCACGAGCCAGCCGTTGGCCGCGTCATGGCTGGCTCCGTTTCCGCTAAACTCCCAGTCAGCGGGGTCGAAGCCGGCGCCGAAATCCTCCACCAGCGACCATGCGGCATAGGGAGCCGCCGTGAGGCACACAGTGAACAAAAGGCCGAAAAGTTTCCTCATAACTGTCGCACTCATGCTTTTCCTCCTTTTTGGTTAACCTTACAAAGACATGACAAGTCAAACGGAGAGCTGCCTGAAGAGCGATCAAGCAGCGCGGACACACAATCGGAGAGGCGGGGATAGAAATCAGCGCAGAAGCTTTCGGGGGCTAAGGCAAGCCGCCAGCGGCGACGCTTCAACACATGACAAGTTTGACGCAGTGCGTGCATCGTCCGGACAATCGCCTCTTTTTGGCTTAGAAAGGTTCGGACGAAAACCGGAGTTCAGCACAATTCTTCGGGGGGACAGAAGGCGTGAGGCTACCTTGCCATACGGCGAACGGGGGAATTCCAGGAAAATACAAAGAAGCGAGAACAATACAGCAGCAGGATAATGCCGACGGAAAGGTTGTGTTTCTTGACAAACCTACCACGCTTCGGCCCCCCCGGACCGTTTATGTTGAACCCTTCCTTTAGTTTGACTGTAACATACTTCTCTTTCCGTCGGCGTGTCAAGTGAAAAAACGAACCAGGCTGTGTGGGAGGCAACAGTACTTTCTTTTCTTGGGGGCAGACTGCAAATGAGCGTTCCGGTATGCCGAGCGCAGCCCACAGCAGGGTGGGGGAGGGGCACCCGATTTTCTGCCAACCTCAGCGGGAGGCAACTCGGCATGACCAGCGGGTCAGACGCCGTGTCCTATTGTGAGGCCATGCGACATGATACAATTCGACGGAAGTGGGCACGGGAATTGGCGTGCCGGAGTATTCTATGATGAATCGAGATACGGTCCTGCTGATCAACCCATGGATTCACGATTTTGCCGCGTACGATCTGTGGCTGAGGCCGATGGGACTTCTCTATTTGGCCGGGCGACTTCGACGATGCGGATTTGAAGTGCATTGGGTGGACTGCCTTGACCGGCATAACCCTCGTCTTCTCGAAAGGCAGAAGAGGTCGTCGCCAGCAGGTAAGCCCGATGGAAGAGGTAAGTTCTACAAGGAGGAAATCCCCAAGCCAGCGATTCTTCGAGGCATTCCACGACGGTATGGGCGGTATGGTTTGCCCCCGGACATTTTCCTCGAGGAGCTCGCTTCGGTTCCGCGGCCGCGGTTGGTTCTGGTCACCTCCGGGATGACATACTGGTATCCGGGGGTGCAGGAAACGATCAGAGTCACGCGAGAGGTGTTCCCCGAGGCGAGGATTGTGCTCGGTGGCACTTACGCAACGCTGCTGCCTGAACACGCACGAGCGCATTCCGGAGCGGATTGCGTGGTGGAGGGCAGTGATGTGGCGCGTCTCAGCGAGATTCTTGAGGAAGCGACCGGGCGTGGGATTCCGCCTCCGAGCGACGGCTGTTTCCCGTCAGAAGAGTGCGAAACGGCAGGCGAGGACGCCTGCGCTACAGCGGACAAGCCAGCATACGACCTGCTGCGGAACACGTCCTCTATGGTGGTGCATTCGTCGTGGGGATGTCCCTTTCAGTGTACTTATTGTGCTTCGTGGAGGGTCTCAGGACAGTTTCGCCAGCGAGACCCCCGACGAGTGGTTGACGAGATAGCACTTTTGCACGAGCGGTATCAGACCCGGCATTTCGCTTTCTACGATGATGCGCTCCTCTTTGCGAGAGACGGACACTTTCAGCCGATGATGCAGGAGATCATCAGGAGGAAAATCTCGGCGACCTTCCACACCCCCAACGCGGTTCACCCGCGCTTCATTGACGCCGCCGTCGCCGCACTCATGCGGGAGGCGAATTTTCAGACAATACGACTCGGTCTGGAAACGACATCACCGAACTCCCAACTGCGATCCGGCAACAAGGTTACCGTGTCGGAATTCGCGCAGGCTGTGAGTTTCCTCGATGGTGCGGGCTACCCACGAAAAAGCATCGAGGTGTACGCCATGATGGGGTTGCCAGGTCAAGAGGCGAAGGAGGTGCGTGAGACGCTGCGCTTCGTCAACGGGGAAGGCTGTACGATTCGGCTGGTCTGCTACTCTCCTATTCCGGGGACCGTTGAATGGGAACAAGCAGTGGCATGGAGTGTGTTGCCACTGACAACGGACCCTCTTCTGCACAATCCGTCGGTTTACCCTGTTCGCAACAGCGAGATGAGCTGGGGCGTTTACGAGGAGCTCAAGACACTGGCGGCGGAGCTGAACTCGACTCTCCGGTGACCGCCTGCTCCAGCGCCGGGCAAGCCGGCCTTTCCAACGCGCCCCCATCGGAGTGCGGGACCGATGGCGCTATCCTTCCACCTCCCTGTAAATGACAATCAGACCGTAGTCAATGATTGTTTCCCGGGTCAGCATATCTATGTGCTGATAGGACATCGGGTGCGTGGCTATGATGCTCTCCTCGCCAATTTTCTGCAGAAATTCGGTGACCCGAAAGTCGAACAGGTCTTTCCCCATTTCGATGAACTGCGTGTGCTTGAACGACACCAACCGAATCTTACCCTTTCCGGCCATAAACCTCCTCCTTCCGGTTTTATGATTTCAATCATTGCAGCTTCAAACCAGGCCTATCGCAGTAGGAATTGACGGGCGATATGTGGCACAGCAGCCCCATGTCCCTTAGCTTACTCTCCTGGTCCCGCCGCTTCGGCGGGTTTGTTCTCCCGTTCGGCTGCACTGAGGACATTCTGTGCGTCCTTAAGCTCCTCGGGACTTTGGAGTCCTGCGGCAAGAGCCATTTCAATGAGCCGACGGCCCCTCTCTTTCTGTCCCGTTTCGAGCAGAAGCTTGCCGTAGTGATAAGTAACAATTCCGGCATCCCCGCCAAGAATCTCGGCCACGGAACGCGAGTCCTGGGACGCAGTGAACAGGTGAGCGCGCTCGAGAAGTTCGCGCGCTTGTTCCTGGTCGCCGCCGGTCCTGTAAAGAATCCATCCGCAAGTATCCCAGACCAGGGGGTCGCCGGGCGCAGCCTTCAGCGCCCGTTCAGCGAGCCTTCTCGCCTGTTCGCCTTTTTCGCTTTTGTGGTAGCGCCACGCCAGGTTGTTCAGGACTTTCGCCGCGTCCGGGGAATCCTCGGGGAACATCGAGAGCGCTTGTTCGTAACTTTTCTCCGCCTCGGCCAACTTGGCGAGCGCTTCATAGGCCATTGCCTTCCAATAAATGAGCTGAGCAAGGTCAGTGGAAGGTCCCGCCTGCGACGGCTCCGCCAATGCAAGGACACTGTCGTATTGCCCCTGCCGGTGGTGTATGTTGGCAAGCTCAACAAGAGAAGGGACGGGAATCTGCTTGTCCAACTTCGCATACTCGCTGTACACCCAGACCACAAAAGAGTCGAAAGTTGTATCATCGAAGAGCTCGTGTGCCAAACTGAGATACTTGTCGGTCTCGTCCGGGTGCTCCTGAAGGTATCCCCGCAAAGCCCCCTTTGCTTCTTCGATTTGATTCTCTCGCAGAAGAGCTTTAATGAGCATGGTAGTGGCGTTCCATTTCAGGGGAGCAATCCTCCGCTTCTCCTCGTCGTTCGCAGGCTCCTTCTCGGCGATTTTGCCCGCCAATTCCCTGATCGCGTCAAGCCTCTGCCGGGTGTTCAGGTAGAACTCCATGAGTTCCAGCACGGTGGCCGGATTTGCCTCATCAAGAGATTTTGTGAGAAATTGCTCAGCCCTGGAATTCTCACCGAGTTTTGCGCAGGTGCGGCCGAGCCTCACCATGAGCCTTCGGTTGGAGTCTGCATTGGCGGGGTTGGTTCGCTCTGCGGCCGCCGTGTACTCTGCCAGCGCCAGCCGTTCAGGGGAACCAAGATTGAAAGACGACAACACCTTCTTGACCTCTGCGGACAAGTACATGTCCCCCATGAACTCTCTGATGAACGGATTGTCGGGCGCCATTTGGGAGGCGATACGAAGAATACCGAAGTAACGCAACGCCCGGTTCGTCTGTTTGTCATCCTTCAAAAGGCTCGCCCCCGTTTCGAGAAGCCTGGTCGCACTGAGATGGAAGCCGAAGTCTCGAATCTCGTCAAAACGTCTCTCCTGCGATGTTTCCTCTTTCGGAACCCCGCTGCCCGAGACCGCCAAAAGGTTCCACAGCGCAGAGCTGTTTTCCGGATACCACTCGAGAGAGCGCCTGTAAAACAATTTCGCCTGGTCCTCCAGGCCGTGCAACTGACAATAGACACCCAGATCATTCGAGGACTTGGAATACTCCATGGCGACGTACTGGGCGGTCTCGCTCCCTCCTGACGATACCGCTGCCTTACGGGCGCTGAGTCGTTTCTCCCAGACCTCGACGTTCTTATCTATCACTTCCGAAGTGTCGCGGTAGATGCCTGACTCCTGATAGACGTAAACCAGTCCGCTGGGTTCCTGCGTGAATTTCAGATTCATCAGGTCGTTCTTGGCTCTGTCAGGCGACGTGAAGAAATTGTTTACGAGGCCGCAAACGGGGCGGGGTTGCCTGCCCTCGCTCACCGCTCTCTGGTGCTCGCACCAAATGACACCGTCGTAAACATCGTCCAGGGGTGATTCCAGATCAAACACGTCCGGGCGGTAGCCACCTTCCTCCTGTATAACTGTTCTTTCGAGGTACTCCGCCGTCCGGATGCGTTTGACGCGATAGAAATCGTAGCCGGCGGCGTTCAGGTCAATAAGCGTAATTCGGTTTTCCGGAGAGGCGTCTTCGGACTGCGATTGGAGGTAGCGGAGAGGCCCCCCGATGGAGCCGTAATAGGGGTCCATGGGAACAAGGAGGATGGCGGTGTCGGGGCAAGAGTTGAGTATGTCCTCGGCAAAGTCCTCAATATATGCGGTGTCTCGCTTGCTGCTTTTCTCGTAGCTCATGACCGCTCCGATGACCGGCAAGGCAAGGAGGGCAACGACGCAGGCTACGTAAACTATCTTGCGGTACTGTATTTTCGGGGCGACTTCCGAACCCGTCGGCTTGAATCTCCCAGACGCAAGAATGACCCAGTAACCCATAACGTAGGCGAACCATGCACCGACGATGACATAGGAGCCCAGATAGCGCGAGTGAACCAGAAAATCGAGCCGCGCCATGCCCACAGGACCAATGCGGTAACCCCACAGGTATCCGAGGCCGGCGAGAGTGAACAGGGCAACGAAGGCGTACCGCACGAAATACGTGTACCGCGTCGCGGTGTCGCTTCCTCGCTCGTATTCCCCTTTCTTCATCATGAAGAACAGAATCGGCACAAACGCCGGAACAAACAGCCAGAAAATCCAGTCTTGCCACGTCGTGCTGGAAAAGAAAAGGGCTTTCATGGACCGAATGTAGGAGTCAATAAATGCGGAAGCCGCTTGTCCTACGCTGGTTGAGGCAACAACATAAGGCTTTGCGTGAAGCAAATACGACCGCGAAGTGAAATACAATATCGGAAGCAAACCGAGAAGAAACAGAAGGAACGTCGCCACGAACGCGACGGGGTCGTCGAGGAGTCCCCGACCCCGCACAAGGAGAAACACAATGAAAATCGGCGCTAACAGGAGCAGAGTAGGGTAGTTGGCAAGGGCGAGACCGTAAACCAGGCCAAGGAGCATCGCGTACCGTGCTTTCGACGTCTTAGCGTAGCGCCATAGCAGCAACACAATCATCGCGAGCAGGAACGTATTCAGCGTATCCGAGCCAGCGAGGACAGAGCCCTCCCAGAAAGGATAGGAAAACGCGACGAGCAATGACGCCGAAATCGCCGCGACCTGTCTGAGGAAGGGCTGAGTTTGGTATCTGGCTTCTTCCTCAGCCGTTCGGCCATGAACGAACTGCGAGAGGATCAGGTACATTATGGCAATCGTCAAGGCGCCGAACAAGGCCGACATGAAGTTCAGCATGTAGGCGGTGTTTGAGGAGAATGAGGCAAAGAACCGCCCGAGAACAAGCCAGACGGGGTGAGAGATGGGCGGAGTCAGTCCGGCCCCCTTAACATCGCACACGGCTTCCGCGCTGGGACCGACATAAATCCCAGGACACAGCGTGAACAAGTAAACAACAAACACCAGGACAAAAACCGCACCCGCAATCTTGAGGTCGAGGGACAGCTTCTCTTTGGTTTCCATGTAAGCGGTCTCCCGTGGCTGAAGTGAGTCGAGCACACAACGTCAGAAATTGCAAACACGGTCATAATATACAGAATCGAGCTCCAGGTGAAAATGATTTTTCGCAGGGGAAGGAAGGCTGGCGTATGAAAGTGGTCAAGACGAGAAACCGCGTCAGAAGTCTCAAGTTGACATAAGTATTATTATCAGACATTCAGGATTCCGTTCGTGGCCAACGCTTTTTCACCGTGCATCCGCGTTTCGACCGCGCTGGTAGGTTCCAAACAGAAAGCGCTCTGCAAGAATCTTACGCCGGGGAACGTCAAGGTTTCTCGTTGAACATGCCGCGACGATGGGAACAACCGCATCAATTTATTTGCGCGACCGCCTCTGAATTAGCGAGTTAGGCAAGCGACTCGATGATGCTTTTGCAGAATGCAGGCAGGTCTTCGGGTTTTCTGGAAGTGATTAAATTGCCGTCCCTCACGACCTCCTCATCCACGAAGTCGGCTCCTGCTGCCACCAGGTCATCCTTGATAGCCATAAACGAGGTGAGACGTTTCCCCTTTACCACTCCAGCCGAAACGAGCAAAGAGCCGCCGTGGCAGATCGAGGCGACGATTTTCCCCTTTCGGAAGGCTTCTTTCACGAAGGCTACGACTGCGGGGTATCTTCTGAGGTAATCCGGCGCCCATCCCCCAGGAATGATGACCGCATCAACCTCATCCGCCCGAATTGCTCCGACACTGGTTGAGACGTCAATCGGGTAACCGTACTTGCCCTTGTACTCTTTGCTGGACCCCGAGCCGACCGGGATAACGTTTGCCCCTTCCTCTCTTAATCGAAGTAGGGGATACCACACTTCAAGGTCCTGGTAGTCTCTCTCCACCAAGATGACGATTTTCTTTCCTGTAAGGCGCATCTCATTAACCCTCCTACATTTCATCCGCGAAATGCGACCAGCCGGCCATAGCTGGAACGAAAACCCAGTGTTTCAGTCCGCCTGCAATGCACGCTGCTCCATGGTATCAAAAGTCGCTGCGCTGAGCGAGGAGGTTCATCTTCCGAGGTGAATTCATCTGACGGGGCTGCCTCTCGCCCTCACATTTCTCGCACTCTCCCCTACTCTGTTTCTGCCCTTCGGCGATGATTTCACCAACGCGGAATGCTGCGGAGACCCTTTGCGTCAGCCTCGATCGCAAGATTAGCGTTGAAAAGCAGGTTGGGCTTCCTTACCATTCGCAGCATCATGGAAGCCGCCACATTGAGGATGTGCGGCCGCGCGCAGCACCTTTTTCTCGCACAGGAAGGAGTTATGCCAATGGCGAGACCGTATCACGGAGTACGACAGGCTGCCAGCCTGTCCCACCACCGCTTTTACGTCCCCGAGGACCCACAGTACTCGATCTTCGAGAGCGTGAAAGATGCCGTACGATTTGTGGTCAACTGCAGTCTCGAGGAATATCAGGGAAACCTCCGCTGCAAGTCAACGTTCGTGGACTACCTTGGTCGGCCGCAGCCGTGGCATCCCTTCGGCTGTGTGGAAGGAGTTGGCTGGGCAGCCAATGCCGTTGGGGGCGCCTGGGAACTGTACCGGTTTGGACGGTTCACGAGAGACACGAGAATCATGGAGATCGCCCTGTCCGTTCTCCGACACTGTCTCGACAGCGGCTTTGTGAACTACGAAACGGGATTCATCATTCCCTATCGCGACACCCGCAATGACAAGCTTTACCTGAACTACCTTCATTCGGACAAGCACAATCTCTGGATTTGTCCAGGGTCCGCGGCGAAAGTGGCGTACCAGTTTCTCTTGTTCAGCGACCTGATTTCGGAGGATGGCTTGAGGCAAAGAATGAGACAAATCGCCGTCCGCCACGCGAAGTGGATTGCGCATACGCTTGACCCTCTCCCGAACGGATGGTTTCCTCGCAGATGTACGCCGGAGGGGAAAGTCTATCCTTTTCGACACGACAACCTGACAATGCCCGACCCGATGTCCGATTGCAGCGCGGACGGGCTGTACATCATCCAGTTCATGGCCGGACTAACCGAAAGGGGGCTTGGGGATTATCGTGACCTCATTCGCCAGAAAGTGAACGTCTTCATCAAAAACGGGGGCTTCTACGGCAGCATCAATCACGACACCTATGATGACGACGAGAATGTCGCTCATGCCGTCGCCTTCCGCGTCCTGCGCATAGCTGGGAGGCTGCTGAAATCGCAAAGGGTAACGGATTTCGCGTATCGCAGCTCGCTTGACGGTCTGAGGAAGTTTGAAATGGCCGAAGACCGGAACGGCGTAGCCACAAAAGGACTCCTCTACATGGAGGAGACGTGGAACACCGCGTACATGTGGGAGAACGCGGAAGCCGCCCAGGCGTATCTCGAAGCGTACGAGGATACGCGCCGGAGGACTTACCTGAATAAGGCGTTGACGATTCTTCACGCCACTGCCCGGCATCGCCATCGGCGAACCGGCTTTCTCACGGAAGGCGTTGATTGGGACAACCGGGTCGGCTCCCAACATCATGTTCGGGGAAAAAAGTACGCCCCCATCCGCTACACCGAACCTTTCCTCAACCACCTTCACGTCGCGGAGCCTACCCTTTGTTACCTCGAGAATTTCGCGGACGTCTCGTTTCGTGACCCCGAAGGCGTTCCTTTGTTCGGTTCTCGCGATGGAAAGCCAATCCCGCGGTTCTCGTTGAAAATCCGTGTCTCCGCCCCTCGCAGGCGGGAAAGACGCTCGGCTTAATCCCGCGGCAGATTCCGGTACCAGGTGAAATACAGCACGATTGCACACGCCCCGCTGACACCGAGCAGCGTGAAAACCGTCGAGAACTTGTGGAGCACAATTGTCACCGCCGCCATGTACAGGCAAGTAATGAAGATAATGCCCAGAAATGTGTTCAAAATCTCGATGCCGAAACGGCAATCCTTCTTGAAACCCGGAAACTTCTCCCCCACTGACCTCGCCACGGGACGCCACAATCCGCCCGGCTGGACCACCTTATAAAAATGATCGAGAACCGACTGGTCTGTCGGCTTCGTCAAAAATGTTCCCAGAAGCGAAAACAGCAGCGACGCCGAGGCGATCACGGGAAACATCCTTGTCTCCTGCCAGTGCGGGAAGCAAAGGGTGACGAAAAACAAAACCGCTACGCCCCCCACCGTCCCCCACGTATAGCCCCATCCATTGAACCGCCACCAGTACCATCGCAGGAAATTCGGAATCAATGCCACTGCACCATACGCCATCATGATCCAGCGCCAGATTCCGGCAATCGTCTTCTGCCCCAGCCCGATGAGAATGGCTACCCCAACGACGAGAACTGACGCCGCATACCCCGCATAGACCAGCTCCCGCCCTCTCGCTGCCGGACGAAGGAATCGCTTGTAGAAATCTTCGACAACATACGACGCCGCCACGTTCACGGTCGAATCGAACGTGGACATGAACGCCGCAAAGAAACCTGCGAGAACCAGCCCCTTCAGCCCGATGGCAAATCGAATCCTTTGCAGGACCTCCGGCAGGACTCGCTCGGCATGCTCCACATCGAAAACAGGCTTGAGCATCATCAATCCGAGCACTGCAATACCCATGCTCATCGCCCATCGAGATAGAATGAGAATGCTCCATAGCCCTCCGGCTTTCGAGGCATCGCGAGCGCTTCTCGTCGAGAGAAATGTCTGAAAATCGAAGAGCTGAGCTGGTCCCCCGGCGTTCAACACCAGCCCCTTGAGTATCCAGACCATCACGAAGGGCCCGAAAATGAGGACCGTGTCCCCTGCCAAAAACGGCATGTCCCAGGACGGCCACAGCGAATCCCATCCCTCTACGGCTTTCTCAGCAACGCTTGGCGGGCAGACCGACCGCCACCCTTCCGCAACCTTTTCCAGGACCGCCGGGAGGTCCAATTTTACGGACGCGAAGATGGCCAGCCCCGTCGCTGCGCCAGTGAGAATTACCGTTTGAGCGAGCTGTGTGATCGCGACGCTGTACTGCCCTCCCAGGACAACGTAGAGCGTCGTCGCTCCGATAATGAGGATTCCGCAGATTTGTGGCGACCACCCGGGAAAGAAGACGGACGCGAACGTCCCAATTCCCGTGAAGTCGTATGCGATCATGGAGACTGCAAAAAGAATCGCCATGAACGTCATCACGCCCCGCGCCGCCTCGCCTTCTCGCCCTGGCCCAAACCTCGTCCGCATCCATTGCGCCCCTGTGATGACCTTTGACCTTCGGACCCATTTCCCCGTGTAGCTCATCAGGAAGGCGCCCATCATGAACCCCCACAGCCAGTGCACCCACAGGCTCCGCACGCCGTACAGGTAGAAAAGGGAAATGACCCACATTGTCCCCGTCACATCGTACATAGATACCGACCCCGATACGGACAGAAGCCACCACGGCAAACGACGGTCCGCCAGGAAATAGCTTTCGTCGCTTTCGCCCGCCCGCCGGCGCAACAGGAATCCGACGGCGACCATCGAGCCGATGTAAATAAACACGATGAGCTGGTCAATAATGTGCATGAACCTCTCCCATTTCAGAGTGCGGTCACCTGACGAAAAGTCTTCGGTTGAGCGCGGTTTCCCAGACCACCTCCGCCGGGAAGCCGCTACACCGGTTGAGGACACGTTGCCATTCCGATTATGAAGATGATATTGTATCCGTGCACAAGAAAAAGGAAAGGGTTAGTTGCCATGAACAAAAGCAAAACTTGTTTTTGTCTAATTTCGCTGAGCTTACTCGTCGCCCTGATGTGCGCCTCTGGCTGTGGGAGAAAAAAGGACCAAGAAATCCTTATCGGGCTTTCGTTGGACACCCTGGCCGTGGAACGCTGGCAGAGGGATGCGGACCTGTTCAGAGAAAGGGCAGAGCAGCTCGGAGCGAAAGTGCTGGTTCAGTCCGCCAACGGAGACCCTGCCGTGCAGAACGAACAGGCAGAGAACATGCTGACCCGCGGCGTGGACGTGCTGGTGGTTGTTCCCCAGAACGCTGAGACCTCGGCGGTGATCGTCGAGTCGGCCCACAAGCAGAAACCGAAGGTCCCTGTCATCGGTTATGACAGAGTTATCCGCAACTGCGACCTCGATGTGTACATATCCTTCGACAACGTGCGCGTCGGGGAGCTCCAGGCGGAGTATCTCGTTCGGAAGGCGCCGAAGGGAAACTACTTTCTGCTTGGCGGCGCCCCCACTGACGAGAACTCAAAACAACTGCGCCAGGGACAGTTGAATGTCCTCCAGCCACGCTTCGACCGCGGCGACATCAAGGACATGGGGAGACAGTGGTGCAGGGACTGGGACCCCCTCGAAGCCCTGCACCATATCGAGAACGCCCTGACCCGCCTCAACAATCAGGTTGACGCCATTGTGGCCTCCAACGACGGCACCGGGGGAGGAGCCGTCGAGGCGCTCAGAGCACAGAAACTTGCAGGAAAGGTCGCCGTATCCGGCCAGGACGCAGACTTAGCCGCCTGTCAGAGAATTGTCGAGGGAACACAGACGATGACCGTTTACAAACCCATCAAGCGGTTGGCGTATCGAGCTGCCGAAATCGCTGTCGCGATGGCCAAAGGAGAGGAAATCGGGGCGACGACCCGCACAGTCTTCAATGGTAAGAAAAATGTCCCCTCGGTCCTCCTTGAACCCATTGCCGTGGACAGGGACAACCTGTACGAAGCCGTCATCAAAGACGGCTACCACAAGGTTGAAGAAGTTTACCGAAACGTCCCGCGAGACCAGTGGCCGAAGCCGTCCGGCGGTTCTCAGTGAAAAGGGCAGTGTCCCACGCCAGCCCCTCTGTTTCCCTGATTGAGCGGCGACTCTCCCCCTCCCTCGTGGGACTCGGCCAATGAAACATTCGCCAGGCAATTCTTCCGCCGAACATTTTGTTGCCGGATTGCCCTGCGGCGGGTAGGATTCTCGGCGCCGCGGGAATCCGGTTGCTCTCGTCGGCCTCAGGTCGGCTACTTGTTTCCCACTGACGACAAGACGGGCAGATGAAGCTCAAAGTTGACGTTCGCACCTATACAATGGTTGCGGCTCTCATCACCATTTGGGTGATGTTTTATCTGCTTGAGCCGACGTTTCTGCGCGCAAGAAACCTGTCGAACCTTGCGCGACAGATGTCGGAGACAGGCATCCTGGCTATTGGAATGGTCTATGTGATTGTCTCGGGAAACATAGACCTGTCGGTGGGCTCCCTGGCTGGGTTGACCGGCGGCATCGCCGCGATGGTGAACGTGTGGGCAAACCAGGGTTCGTCTGCCTCCGTAGGCGGAGCGGTAATCGCGGGGTTGGTGGCTGGCACGTTGCAGGGGGTTATCGTTGCGTACCGACGCATCCCGGCATTTATCGTGACACTCGGTGGACTGATGGCCTTCCGCGGGACACTCTGGGCGGCAACGAAGGCCAAATCCATCCCCCTCAGGCCGGGATTCTTCAAGGATATCGGAAAAGGCTACCTCCCCCAGGTGTGGGGATGGGTATTCGCCGGAGCGGTTGTGAGCTGCATCGTGTTCAGCGCGGTCAAGCGAGCGCGCCAGTTTCGCAAGTTCCGTGGCGAGGCGTTCATCGAAAAGCCCGGCCTGGCGAGGTCCGCTATCCTGGCTGCTCTTACAGTGCTTTTCGTTTTCGTCATGAGCAGTTACGAGGGGGTGTCGTATCCCGTCCTGATTCTCGTCGCGCTCTCCGCACTTTTGCACGTGCTCTCCAGGCGAACGCGGTTTGGCCGCCACGTGTACGCCATCGGAGGAAACCCGGAGGCAGCGCGCCTCTCGGGAATCAACGTGCGAAAGAACATTCTGGCGGTCTTCATGCTGATGGGATTTCTGTCGGCGGTAGCTGGCGTCGTCATGACGTCTCGCCTGGCCTGTTCTTCCTCGACCACCGGTCAGCTCATGGAATTAAATGCCATAGCCGCTTGCGTGATCGGGGGATGCAGCCTGATGGGGGGCAGAGGCAAAATCTCCGGCGCCATTCTCGGAGCCCTCATCATGTCGAGCCTCGACAACGGACTGAGCCTCCAGAATGTGGACATTGCATATCAGTACATCATCAAGGGTTTTGCTTTGGTGATAGCCGTGTCCATAGACGTTGCCAGCAAGCGGAGAAATGGTTGACATGTCCACCGGCGGACATCCCGGCGCACAATACCGGAGCCTGTAATGAAGCATGCTCTAATCGCCACAAAAGACGCGGCAGCACAGGAGGTGCTCCGCGACTGCCTTCGCCCGGCTTACGAGGTGGCCATTACTTCGGACGAGGAATCGTGCCTGGAGAAGTTCCGCGAGAGACGGTACGACTTCACTTTCGTTGACCTGGAGTTTGTCGACAAGCCTCGCTCGGAAGATGAACGACCCGATTTCCAGAAGGGACTTCAACCCTACTGGCAGGCGCTTCCGAGCGCGGAGGTTATCGTGCTTTCTCGTCCGGACAAGATTCGTGATGCCGTAAAAGCTATGAAAGCCGGGGCAAGCGACTACCTGACGTATCCCGTGGACGCCGAGGAAGTCAAATACGTCATCGAAAGCCTCCAGAAGTCCCAGCGAACGGAATTGGAGCTTGACTACCTCCGTGACCGGTTCTGGCGAGCGGACTCCCTCGATGTGGTTCGGACGAATAGTCCCCAGATGCGGAAGATTTTCGAGAAGATTCGTTCCGTCTCCCCCACCAGGACAACGGTTCTTCTTACTGGCGAGACCGGAACGGGAAAAGGGGAGTTGGCGAAGCTGATCCATCGGCACAGCAGTCGAAGCGACAGGCAGTTCATCAGTGTGCACTGCGGGGCCGTTCCCGAGACACTCTTAGAGAGCGAGCTCTTCGGCCACGAGAAGGGCGCCTTCACCGGCGCCATCCGCCGAAAGCTTGGGAGGTTTGAAATAGCCAACGGAGGAACCATCTTTCTCGACGAGGTCGGGACGATCACCCCCTCGGCGCAGATTAAGCTTCTCCAGATTTTTCAGGACAGGACCTTTCAGCGAGTGGGCGGTGAAGAGGTCCTGGAATCGGACGTGAGAGTCATCGCGGCAACGAACGTGGACCTGAAACAGATGTGCGACGCGGGGCTATTCCGAAAGGACCTCTATTATCGCCTCAACGTTTTCCCTATCGAAGTCCCTCCTCTGCGACGCCGAGTGGAGGACATCCCGCTGCTGGTGGACACTTTTCTCAAGAGGTTCGCCGCGTTCCACGGGAAAGTCATTCGGGACGTCCATCCCGAGGTTACGCAGGCGTTACAGACCTATCCCTGGCCGGGCAACATCCGGGAACTGGAGAACCTCGTCGAGCGGGGGTGCATCCTTGAGAATTCCTCCACGCTGACCCCCGAGAGCGTTCCCCCCGAACTGTTCACTCTCGAGGGAGGAGAGGTGCACATCCCCCCTCTCGCCTCCTTGAGCCTTGCCGAGGTGCGCCGGGCCAGTATCAACGTCGTGGAAAGACAGTATCTCCGGGAACTCCTCGCTGCCAAGAAAGGGCGCATCAACGAAACAGCGAGAGCGGCGGGCATCACGCCGCGGCAATTGCACAAGTTGATGACGAAATATGGCCTTCGCAAAGAAGATTTTCGGTAGCCGTGCACATCCGCACCTGTGAGAATTTCCTCTTCTTGCCTCGTCCCTCAGCGGAACCCTGAGCGCCTCTCAGGAAGTTACATCAATGTTTGCTCCCGGCTCGTGCGAAAGAATCGGGACCCCCGAGTGAAAAAAGGTTCACTGGGGGCGTCCACGCGTCCGTGAAGGAGCCGTTCTGCCAGCCTGGCATCCATCTTGCATTACACAAACACGTTTTTCGAGAGCGGTACACAATAACAAAACAATGAAACGATGAGGACCAAGGATGAAAGCAAAGAAAGGCGATAAGCACGTCACCATTACAGGAACCGTTATTCCAACCGATTGGGATAAGGATGGGAAAGTGGCAGAGGTGGCGCTCTCGACTCCGGCGGAGGACGAATACACAGTCACAAACAACTTGCTGGGGCAGGAACTCCTGCAATTCGTCGGGGCCAGGGTTGTCGCCACAGGGACTGTCACGGAGGACGAACACTGGAGCAGGCGCATCACCCTGAATAGCTACGAAACGCTGGAGGACGACGAGCAAGGCGAAGAAGGGGAGTATCTCGACGACGAGGAGGAGTATTACGACGAAGAGCAGTTCGATGGCAAGAAACTGTTCGAGGCACAAGAGGAGTGGTAGCCGGCAAGAAAGTGTTGCCCCATTTGATGAGGAGAAGGCCTCGCCCGGCACGAAAAGCTGAATTCGGCTGCGCGGCCAGGGACGCCCTTAAAACGGCCCTGCCCTGCAGGGCCGCGTCACAGTTTGACCTGTGCCCCGCAAATGCAGCCACACCCGGAAGTTCCTGCCTCTTTCCCGAAGGCACCCGCTTGGTGTAAGATGATTCTAACAAGGCATTGCTAAACATCCCGATTTCCGTTAAGGAGCAGAAAAAATGCAAGTGATCGAAGCCATCCGGAAACGGAGGTCCATCAGACGATTCGAGCAGAAGCCTATACCGCTCGAGACTCTGAAGAAACTCGTTGATGCGGCGCGCGTCGCACCGTCCGCGGCCAACCTTCAGCCGCTCCACTACATCCTCGTCGTCAACGCGGACCTTCGGGAAAAGATTTTCCCTACGCTCACGTGGGCCGGGTATGTGGCGCCGAAAGGAACGCCGCCTCCCGGCGAAGAGCCGGTCGCTTACGTCATCATCCTCATCAACAAAGATGTCGCCCGTGAGGACTACCAACTGGACGCCGGCGCCGCCATCGAGAACCTCCTCTTAACCGCCGTCGAGGAAGGAATCGGTTCCTGCTGGCTCGGCGCCATTGACCGGCACACCATCCGCGAAATCCTCGATGTTAGCGAACTCTTCGAGATCGAATCCGTCATAGCCCTCGGCTACCCGAGCGAAGAGCCGGTCGTGGAGACCATGAAAGACTCCATCGAGTACTGGAAGGACGATTCCGACCGCCTCCACGTCCCCAAGCGCTCCCTTGAGGAAGTTCTCGAGATCAAAGAATAGCATCCCCACAAAAGGGTCGGGATGCCGCCGGGGCAACAGCGGCAGCCTGTCGCGGGCATACATTTATCTCAATGACGCCAAAATTCATCTGCGAGAAAATTGATGTTCAGTGCGAGGGCGTTCCTGCACAGCCATCGTCCTTTGTCTGGCAGAAGAAAGAGTATCGCGTGACGGCGGTCAAGCATTCCTATCAGGACTGGGGATTCGCCCGTTCCGCTCCAAAGAAGAACTGGCGCAGCCGCCGCCACCGCACGTATTTCCACGTTCAGACCGAAGACGGGACGCTTTTCGAAATTTATCTCGACCGAGCGACTCGCGGCGAGCCCGCCTGGATTCTGCACAAAATCCTCTCGCCCTGACTGAGCGTCTGTAGTATTATCTGGATATTGCACAAGCAACACCTCTTCTGAACTGCAACCGGGGGACATACAATTGCTTTGGTCGTCCGCGACACGAGTTCTGCTGAGTGCTCTCTCATTTGGTCTCATCCTTGGGTCGTCCCTTTCTACGCAAGCCCAGGTCCACGAACAACACCCTTACCGCCAAATCATGCTCAGAACCAACGTCAAGGTCGAAAGCTCCCGGGACAAGGAGAGCAAATACCGCTACTCTGCCTGGGGCAATCTCTCCTCAAGCGACCGGCTCTACACGCAAAAGGTCCGCCTCGCTTTGACCATCACGAACGCCTCAGGCAAGGACCTCTCCGACCTATCGGTGGAGTACAGGGTCTATTCGCGAGACCTCGCGCGCGACACGTATTCTGTTGCGGCACGCGGGGAGTTGCGGATTCCACGTATGGCGACAGGCGAGACAAGGACTCTCTTCACGGACCACGCCACGTCCGAGTACCGGCTCCGCTGGAACAGCCTCGTGAGAGGCGATCGCCTATCCCGCTCGGGCCAGAGATACGCAGGGTACGTTGTCTTCTATCGGGACGCCAGTGGCCCCATCTGCCGCGACGTCAGCAGCCAGGAATTGTATTCTGAATATGCGCGCGAACTGCGGGAAAGACAGAAGACAGAAGTTGCCGCGACCCCCGCCTCCAAAAAAGCCGGTCCCCTCCCCTACTCCACGGGCAACGACGTTTACGTGACCGAAACTGGACGGAAATTTCACCGCAAGGACTGTCGCTTCGTCAAGAAAGGCGCCCGGCCTTTGAGCCACGAGGAAGCGCTCAAGCTCGGCTATACGCCATGCTTGATATGCAAACCGTGATATTTGATGTCCGAACCGCGCATTGTCGTGATGGGTGGGGCATGCTCGTCAAGGCTCCCCTCGGGTCGCAGTGCGCCCGGAAAATCGCGGCGTACCTGTGGAAGTTCTTCTAAGTTGGTTCAAACTGCGCTCTCCAAGCTGACGCCGGACTTCAGCCCGGCCTGCGGCGGGGTTAGCTACCTGCTTCAGCGGTCGGGCGTCCGCGGGCTTGCCAGCATCCCTTTGTTGGGATACTATCTTCCCGTACCGTAATCGCCGGGCTTCGCGATGACCCATGCCGGCATCGCAGTATGGTAGCGCAGGCGTCTCGCCTGCATTCCGCACTTTCCCTATGGATGAAGATGCAGGCGGGAACGCCCGCGCTACGACGTGCCCGATGTGTTGAGGGCCTGATATGACACCACTCGTTGATGAGCATCTGAACCTGGTCGTACCGGAAGTCAGCTCTGGCTCGCGGCTGGATAAGTTTCTTTCGGAGCAGCTTCCCGACAGGTCGAGGGCGTACGTTCAGAAGCTCATACAAAAGGGATTCGTCACTCTCAACGGGCAGAAGGTCAAGGCGCACCATTCGGTCAAGGCGGGCGACGTCGTCGAAGCGGTTCTTGCTCCGCCGGAGGAACCGACCCTCGAAGCCCAGGACATCCCCCTCGACATCCTTTACGAGGACGATTACCTCATCGTCGTCAACAAGTCCGCGGGTCTCGTCGTCCACCCCGCAGCGGGCAATCCGTCCCATACTCTCGTCAACGCCCTCCTCGCCCATTGTCGAAAGCTTTCCACTGGCGGGCATCCTCTTCGCCCCGGCATTGTTCACAGGCTGGATAAGGACACCTCCGGCTGCGTCGTCGCGGCAAAGGACGACGTGACACACGACAGGCTCGCAAAGCAATTCCAGACCCGCACGGTTCACAAGGAATACCGCGCCATCGTCATCGGAACACCTGCCGAAGAAACGGGAGTGATTGAGACGCATATCGCCCGCAGCCGCCAGGATCGAAAAAAGATGGTCGCCACCGCCGCCGAGGGAAGGGAGGCACTCACCCGCTATTGCGTCCTCGAGAGCTTCTATCACGCCTCGTACTTGAGCATCGAGCCGCTGACCGGCAGAACGCATCAAATCCGCGTGCATCTCTCCCACATCGGCCACCCCGTTGCTGGAGACCAGCAATATGCTCGCGGCAAATCCCTCCGCCACCTCGGCATCTCCTTCCCCCGACAAATGCTCCACGCCTACAAGCTGCACCTCAACCACCCTCATCTGGCTGAGAGAATGCGGTTTCTCGCCCCCCTGCCCGAAGACTTCGAACGTGCGTTGGGAGAGTTGAGGAAATTGCGTGGTGCGGTTTGAACCTTGCGATGGACATTGAGGTATCTCGCACTCCCCGACGAAATCATGAATGGTTAGACTTTCTGTCTCGCGGCTATTGACATTCGCCCTCCGTTCGTCGTAGTATGCTCGATACCTGTGGCGCTGGCCGCTCTGGCGAAAGGCGGATAGGCGGAGGTCCGGCTATCTACCTTAGCGCCTGAATGGTACGGCGTTGCGGGACTCAAGTTAAAGGAGGCGTTAACACTGTATGACCGAAGAAACAAAAGAACAACCAACAATGAATCCGGGAGAGCCCGGAAAAGACAGGGCTGCGGCGGCAACGATTGACCGCGAGGAACTGCAAAGACTGTACGAGAAATCCTGCGCCGGAATCCAGGAAGGCTCCATCGTCAAGGGGAGAATTCTCCTGGTCTCCAACGAGGAAGTTTACGTGGACATCGGGTACAAATCGGAGGGAGTCATCCATATCTCCGAGTTCAGCGACCTTGAGGAGGTCAAGCCCGGTACGGAGATAGAGGTTCTGCTTGAGTCGAAAGAGGACCCCGACGGCATGGTTGTCCTCTCCCGCGTCAAAGCCGAAAAGCAGAAACGGTGGGATGAGACCATCCTGCGCAGTAAGGAGGGCGATGTCGTCCGAGGGAAGCTCGTTCGGAAGGTCCGTGGCGGAGTCATCGTGGACATCGGTATGGACGCTTTTCTGCCAGCTTCTCAGATAGACATCCGACATGTCGGGAATGTGGACGACTACATTGGAAAGGTCTTCGATTTCAAGGTTATCAAGATCAATACAGACAGGAAGAATATCGTGCTTTCTCGGCGGGAGCTGCTCGAGGAAGAAAGAGCGCGCAACCGTGAGAGGCTTTTGTCGGAGATTGAAGTCGGAGAGAGTCGAGAAGGTATCGTCAAAAACATCACCGACTTTGGCGCCTTCATTGACCTGTACGGGATGGACGGTCTTCTTCACATCACGGACATGACGTGGGGTCGGATCAACCATCCTTCCGAGATGCTTTCCATCGGAGACAAGGTCGAGGTGGTGATTCTCGATTTCGACCGTGAGAAGCAGAGAATCGCTCTCGGGCTGAAGCAGACGACGGCAAACCCCTGGCAGGGCATCGAGACAAAATACCCGGTGGGCGCCATTGTCAAGGGGAAGATCGTGAACATCGTCCCCTACGGCGCCTTCATTGAGATTGAGAGAGGCGTCGAGGGACTTATCCACATTTCCGAGATGTGCTGGACCAAACGGATCAATCACCCCAGCGAGATTCTTTCCGTCGGGGATGAAGTCGAAGCCATGGTCCTCAACATCAAGAAAGATGAAGCCAAAATCTCCCTCGGAATCAAGCAGACGGAGTTCAACCCGTGGTCGGTGGTCGAGGAGAAATACCCTCCGGGGACGCATGTCCGCGGGAGAGTCCGGAACATCACCTCCTATGGAGCGTTTGTGGAGCTGGAGGAAGGGATTGACGGACTCATTCATATTTCCGACATGTCCTGGACAAGGAAGATTAACCATCCCTCGGAAATCTTGAAAAAGGGCGAGACGACGGAGGCGGTCGTTCTGGCCGTGGACCAGGAAGCGAAGAAGATTACCCTCGGACTGAAACAGCTCGAGGCAAACCCGTGGGAGAGCATAGGCGAGTTCGTCGAGGTCGGCTCTGTGGTCGAGGCGACCGTCTCCAAGATTGCGGATTTTGGAGTCTTCGCAACGCTGGAAAACGGGATTGAGTGCCTTATCCACATCTCGCAGCTCTCTGAGAAGCCCTTCCAGAAGATTGAGGACATTGTCAAGCGGGGCGACACGGTTCTGGCAAAAGTTGACCGGATTGACAGGCAAAGGCGCAAGATCGCCCTGAGCATCAGGGAGTACCAGCGCGACGTGCGGCTCGTCGAGGAAGATGCAGCAAGGGAGGCGGCAAAAGCTCTGTCCTTCGGCGACCAATCCATCGCAGGGATGAAGGAACATCTCGAGGAGGCGATGGAGCAGTTCTCTCCTTCGGCTGAGCTGCACGAGGTCACGGAAGAAATTCAAAGGGAGGCTCCCGCTGCTGAGGAGTCCGCCACAACCTCCGTTCCGACCGCGGAAGAGGAAGCGGCGATGGACTGGGGAACGGGCGCGGCGCCGCAAGAGATGAAATTCGGCGAGGAATCGCCGCCAGTGCAAGGGGCAGAGCTCGAGTCAGAGTTCGCTGCACCGGTGGAATCGCCGACGACTCCGGAGGAAACGCGTCCGCAACAGGTCACGTTGTGGGGCGAAGAATTTACCGAGCCAGCCGCGCCGGCGAACGTCGAGGAAGAAAGCCTTCCGGGAGAGGAGCCTCGCGAGACAAGCGCTGCCGATGCCCTCCAATTGACGTTGCCGTCTGAAGTCGAGGAGGCAACCGAGAAAACAGAGCCTTCAGCCGACTCGGAGGAGAAGCCGCACGAACTGCAAGCTCCCGATTCAGAAACCGACGAAGAGGAGCCGCCAAAGGAGAAGGAGCCCGCCCCATAGGCGGCGGTTGTCACAAGCTTGCTCGAGCGGATCGTGGCCTGTCCGGAACAGGCAAGAGGCTCGCTGCATTGCCGTTCGCGGCCCGAGACAACCATACTGCCGGCAAACGTTCGGGCTAAGGCTTGCACAGCAGCGATTCTGTGAGGCGCACGATTTGGGCGTGTACCTGTGCGATGTCTTGCGAGGGACCGAGCACAACGATGCGGTTGGGGTTGTCTTTTGCCAGGGAGAGGTAGCCCGCCCTCACCTTCTCGTGGAAACTTCTGCCGGCGGATTCAAATCTGTCCACCTCTTGTTTGCCTGCGGACTTCCTGCGGCCTTCGCTTCGGCTGAGTCCTGTGGCCACCTCCACGTCTAACAGAAACGTCAGGTCCGGTTGAAGGCGGAGGGAGGCGTATTCGCACAGGCGGCGGACTTCTTCGAGATCAAGACCTCTGCCGTAGCCCTGGTAGGCCACGGTCGAGTCGTTGTACCTGTCGCAAAGGACAATTTTGCCTGCATTGAGGCCGGGGAGGATGACCTCGGCGGTGTGTTGTGCGCGGTCCGCGAGCATTAAGAGAAGCTCGGCGCGGTCGGCGATGTTCTGGTCGCGGGCGCCCCTGGCCGCCTCGCGCAACGGAGCACCGCCCGCGGATGAGGGCATGGTCCCGCTCAGACCATCGTGCGGCCGAACCGGGCAGGCGAGGACGATTTTTCGAATCATCTCCCCTACTCCGGTTCCTCCCGGTTCGTGGGTCTTGATGCAATCGTAGCCTTTCTTGAGCAGATAGGAATGCAGCATCTCCATCTGAGTGGATTTGCCGCTGCCTTCCGGTCCCTCGAATGTAATAAACTTCCCCTTCATCTTGCCTCACGTAACTTTCTTTATCCGAACGCCTTTCGGTGTGTCTTCCAAGGTGTATCCCATCTGCCGGACCTTCTCGCGAATTTCGTCGGCGAGAGCGTAGTTTTTCTGCTTGCGGGCCTTTTCCCGCTCATCCGCCAGCCTTTGAACTTCGGGATCAATCTCCACCTTTTCCGGCAGAATACCGAGGACCGCATCCAGTTCCTGAAGGAATGACCTTAGCTGTGAGGCCCCTGCAACACCGATTGCTCCTTCGTCCAACTGCTGATTTGCCCAATGGATAAGGTCGAAGACTTTTCCCAGGGCGCCAGAGATGTTAAGGTCGCTGTCCATCTCGGATAGAAACGCCTCGCGCGTCTCGCCGACCACCTCTTCGACAGCGGCATCCTCGCCCCGGAAGTCCACATCCTCGAGTCGGGCAAGGAAATCGTCAATTCGCTGCAAACCGTTTTTCGCCGCTTCCAGTCCCTCGAAGGTGAAATTGAGCTGCTGGCGATAATGGACGCTCATGAGGAGGTATCGAATCTGCCGGCCGGAGTAACCTTTGTCAAGGAGGTCCCGCAGAGTGTAGAAGTTGCCGAGGGACTTGGACATTTTCTGCCCCTCGACGATGAGGTGGGCGGCGTGAAGCCAGTAGCGGACAAATTGCTTACCGGTGTATGCCTCCGACTGGGCGATTTCGTTCTCGTGGTGGGGAAAGATGTTATCCACGCCGCCGGTATGAATGTCAAAAGTCTCGCCGAGGTACTTCATGGACATGGCGGAGCACTCGATATGCCAACCGGGTCTGCCTTTGCCAAAGGGACTTTCCCAGAAGACCTCTCCATCGTCCTCGTCCCAGGCTTTCCACAGGGCGAAATCTGCGACGGATTCCTTGTCATACTCGTCAGTGCGAACGGTGGCGCCGGGCTGAAGGAGGTCGGGGGTGATGTGGGCGAGCCTTCCGTAGTTGTTGAATTTGTCAATTCGGAAATAGACGGAACCATCGTCACCCTTGTACGCATAGCCTTTTTCGAGGAGGCCGGAGATAATGTCAATCATCTCTTTCACGTGCTCGGTGGCGCGGGGGTAGTGCTCGGCTCGCTCGATGCCGAGAATGTCAATGTCGTCGAAAAAGGCTCTGGTGAATTTCTCCGTGTGTTGCGAGAGAGAAATGCCGGCTTTTCGGGAATCGCGGATGGTCTTGTCGTCCACATCGGTGATGTTCATGACCTGAAGGACGCGATAGCCTCGGTATTTCAGATACCGCCGCAGAAGGTCCTCGAATATGTAGGAGCGGAAGTTGCCGGTGTGGGCGTAATCATAAACGGTCGGCCCGCACGTGTACATCCGCACCTCCCCCTCGCGGAGCGGCAGGAATTCCTCTTTCTTGCGGGTCATGGTGTTATAGAACGTTAAGGACAATGTGCTGTGTCTCCTTGATTTGGGCTTCGCCGTGCAGGCTCCGATCGCGATGCAATCGTACCAGCGCGGGTCGCTTGTGGCAAGACGTTGATTTGGCCTGAAGGCGAACCGCAGAGATCGCGGAGCACGCGGAGAAGGGGAACGGAAGTCCCATATAAAAAATAAGACGGACGAAAAAGTGGGCCTTTTTGGGCCTTTTTTCGCCTGAGAAGTGCGACATAACAACCTGCGGTATAAGTAGATGGGGCGATTGTGGCTCGCGTGGAAAAGGCCCAGGTGAAGAAAAACCGCAGTGTATCATGAACTTCGTTCGCCCGGAGATCATGAAAATGTCCTCAGCGTCTTGGCGACTTTGCGTTTTACAGTACTCCTTTTTCAACGCAAAGACGCCGAGGCGCGGAGACTGAAGGACGGAAAAGGCGGGGCTTGTTTTCGGGGCAGAGAGCGCGGCCTGCCCGCGTTGGCGCGCCAGCCCCGTCTCGTTTGTCGTGGTTAGCCAGGTAGGGGGACCGTTTCCCGAAGGTTCGGCCAGGGAGGGAGCGGAGAACGTGCTCTGAGAGCGCAGGGAGGTGGTTTGGCACGATTTGTTGGAGAAGGAGTGATCACACATGCGTTGCGGAAGCCTCTAAGAGAATCCGTGGGATCGCTGCCGTTGAAGCCGCAAGGGGGCTTCATCAACTGTTGACAGAATTATAGTGCATTATCTGTCATTTGTCAATTGCCATGAAACGGCAATACTCTCCACGTGGCTCACCTTCTTTTCCTCTTAACACGGCGGGGGGCCGCGGCGCGAGTTGCGAGGCGGGTCCGGCTCCGTTTCAGTGGCAGCGGCCTGTCGCTCGTCGCAGTGGGCCAAGCAAGGGCCTGGATGGATCCTCTATTACGCCCTTACAGGGCTTCTGGTGGTTGGGCAGACGCATTCCCAGGGCGTTGCCCTGGGCTAACGTATTTCGCCCCGTTGGGGCTTTGTATGTTCTCTTGGACCGAGCCCTGAAAGGGCGCCATAGGATAGCCCAGGGCAACGCCCTGGGTCCCAATACCAATCGAATCATCCAAGCCCTGTAGGGGCGCAATAAGGCATGCCACCGTAATAGAGGTGCACCGTCCGACACATTGCGCTTGACACGATGCCAGAGGGGGGCATAATGAGGACCGGATAAGCTGAGGTCACGCTTTCGGAAAAAGCAGTGAAACCCCTTCGGGGACATAGGAATGACCGAGTCGAGGCCCTCATTCCCAACCGCTTCTTGTGCGGACCAATCCAGATATTGTTTGCTGCGATGGAGAGTAAGCCAAGTTGGAGATTTCCTGATATAGTGCGGCGTTGGAGAAACGATAGATGGTGCCTTCCGGGCGGAGTGCGAAGGAGGTGGGCGTGCCTGTAATTTCCATGTTTTACGGAATCATTGTCTCGCTGTACTTCGTGGACAAGAAGCAACACCAGCAGCCGCACATTCACGCGAAGTACCAGGACAGCGAGGTGGTGGTATCCATACCCACTGGGAAAGTGCTCGAAGGCAAGTTGCCGGCGGCGAAGATGCGGTTGCTGTTAGCCTGGGTCGAGATTCACAAGGACGAACTACTGGCCGATTGGGAACTGGCAGTGAACGGTCAGCAACCCTATCGGATCGAGCCGTTGAGGTAGGACAGATGAACCCAAGAGTCATAGCCGTGATGCCAATAAGTCGCTACCGGTTGCGGATCACTTTCGCCAACGGCGAGATAGGGACCTATGATTGCAGTCCGTTACTTGAGTTCGGCGTCTTTCGCGAACTCCGTGACGAGTCCTACTTTCGACAGGCGCGAGTCGAAGGTGGGACTGTAGTCTGGCCTCACGAACAAGACATCTGCCCCGACACGCTATACCTGGATTCAGCAAAGACACAGAAGAGAACACCGAGCAAGCGGTCGAAGCGGACAGCATCCCACGCTTGCCGGCGCTGATCTGGTGTTGTCAACGGCGGGCCCGGAGGTGTTCGCAGCGTGGTGAATAGACTTTGAGCCAACTCAAGGAACTTGTGTCATGCCGGTCGGGGTCAGATGCCGTAATAAATAGCTGGATCAGGCTCAAGTGGCTTAGGTTGCGGGCATTGTCGTGTATTTTGAGCGAGAAACGGCGGCGGCGTATGGGGCCCGGGAATCTTAATTCCGCGTCTTAGGCGGGTGAACCGGATTGCTCTTGCGGTGTGGGAAGGATAAATGAAACACGTATTTGGACAACTCCCTGAGCTTATTATGGTTGAGGACAAGCCAGACGGAGAGTCCTGGGTCGCGAGATTCTTCGTCGGCCGTGACCAGGAACTGTCCTCGCTAGAAAAAGCATTCGCGGAAGGGAAGAGAGCGGTTCAAGTGTGTGGGGAACCCGGTATGGGCAAGAGTTCCCTTGTTTTCATGTTCGCAGAACGCAACGCGAATGGGTTCCCTGGCGGCGTGTTCGTTGCCCACGCACATGACCCCGAGGGTGTCGAGCATCTCGTTCAGAGGACTATCCCCTCGCCACCCCGGCAGCGGGCGCTCCTTGTGATCGATGAAGCGGACGCGCTAGACGACGAAGGCTTTCGCCACCTTCGGGAACTGCTGCAGATGATGCCTCAGCTGCGCCTCATCGTCACGGCGCGCCGCGCCATCGCGGACCTCGGCAAAGATAGTGCCGTACTTTCTCTTGGGCCGTTGACAAATGAGGGTGTCACAGAACTGCTTGAAAAGCGTATAGCCGGTGTTCCCCGAGAGAATGCTCAACGGATTTATGAACTGCTGCAAGGTAATCGTGCATTCACCGACATGGCTGGGGTGTCCCTGCGGCAGGGGATTGTGACATGGGATGGCCTTCTGACGAAGCTTCGGGATTTTCAATACGATGGTATTCTGGGGCCTGACGGGCGCCCGTTGGGGAGGGACTCCAAGGAACGAGCCAGAATCGTCGTGGATGTCTCCGAGACAAACGCGGAGCTTCTGAGGGTCGTGCGCAACAACCCTTCCCTCATGAGATCCCTTTCCCCCCGCAAATTCGAGGAGATAGTTGCGGAGCTCCTTGGCAAGCAGGGCTATGAGGTGACCCTTACTCCCTTCTCTAAGGACGGTGGGTTCGATATGTACGCCGCAAAGAAGGACGGGTTAGGCAAATTCCTCTACTTGGTGGAATGCAAGCAATATACTCCACCCCAGAAGGTTGGCGTCGGTGTTGCTCGCTCCCTGTATGGCGTGATCCAGGCCAAGAAGGCAACTGCGGGAGTGATCGTGACGACCTCTTTTTTCACGAAGGGTGCGAAGGATTTCCAGCGCGAGAACTTCTACCAGCTCCAGCTGCGCGACTATATTGGTATTCAGGACTGGCTCATGAAGTACGTACGGTAGTTCAGCGTGGTAAGCGCGTCCAGCAGAGCGCAAAAGGCGCGCCGGCTGAAGGGGAACGTCAGGTGCCGGAGGGTACCACATCGTTGACGCAGAAGCTCAACCATCACTTTGTGCCCCAGTATCATCTCCGCCTGTTCGCAGGTGGGAAGCGATACATCCATCTCGCATCACGAGACGGATCGAGGTTTGTGAGTTTTGCCAGCGTAAGGGGCCAGTGCGCACGACGTAAGTTCTACGGCAACCAACGGGTGGAGGATTGGCTTGGTAGACTCGAGAGTCGCCACGCCGCCGTGTACCGAGCGGTAGTAGACATCGCGTGGGGGGTACGAACGTCAGCTCTGTCCGAGGAAGAGCATCGCAGTCTTCGAGAGGCAATCTTGATACAGCGCAGTCGGACCCCTCGCA
The DNA here is from genome assembly GCA_030691545.1 of bacterium. Classification (GTDB taxonomy): domain Bacteria; phylum Auribacterota; class JABMQX01; order JABMQX01; family JABMQX01; genus JAUYEE01. The sequence goes on from JAUYEE010000348.1 coordinate 29,095, forward strand.
AAGCACGCGTCGTGGCATCTTCAATCGATCAGATGACGCTGTATGCCTATTGCGAGTACCTCAAAGCACTGCCGGCCACCCGAGAGCGGCAAGCAACGATAACCGCGATCGAGCGTGGTGACGTAAGCGTGAAAGACACTCAGTTCATCAGCCTGATGCTCTCAATCCAGACAGCCTCTCGTGCTGCCGCAGCTATTGCTGATCTTTCGCTACTCGTACTGCGCGACCACACCACGATCCCATTTGTCATGGGTGATACACCCTGTGTCTTCAGCAACCACTATATGCGAGCCATACGAGACTCGGGCGTTCTGGGTTTTGTCACACCCGGATTGATGGCCGTTTTACCGATCAATTCTCGAACGCAGGTCCTGCTTTATGATGGGGCGGTATATACGCCGGATTACTCCACGGCTGGATGCATCGACATTTTCCGCGTTGCAGACGTTTCCCTTTTGAATGCCCTGCAAATTCTCTCAGCTGAGGAAAATGTTTACTTCTCCGACTTGGGTGCTCAGACCTACCTTCGCGAGATGTTCTCGGCACATCGCCGAAGTCTTCAGGATCAGGGAGGAGGCTTCGCCGTCCACAAACCAGGCGGAGTCTTGATAGATGGTGTTCCGAGCAGGGGTGAGGTCCTGCACGTGTTCGAGCCACAATTGCCGATCACGCTCGACCTGTCTTTCATATCGACTGCTTCGCTGCCGCCAAGCGGAACTGCGAATCGCGCGCGAAATCCAGAGCTAGCACGGTGGGTCGAACAAGCGCTTGCTACGGCAAGCGGGCACTCCCCGATAGAAATGGACGATTTTGCAAAGTGGATGGAGTCTCGAATGAATGTCTCAGACGGCAGCTAGCCAGTCGCTGCAGCGCGCGGGATTTGCCCGGCGCGGGAATCGGTCGGCAGCCAGACTGGATACGACGCTGCGCTGTTCTCTCATCTCCCGGTACCCCTGCAGTCCGCCGCTATGCGATCTTGTTCTATGGGCGGTAATGGCTCTGAGGGGGCCCCCTCATCCAACCTGAAGCCAGCCTGGCGGTCGGATGGCAGGAGGACTGGGATGCCGAAGTCCCGCCAAGGCGGGATGGAGAGCAAGGTTGGCAGAGCGGCGCTGGGATGCGCTCCAGGGCGGTACCGGCTCCCAGGACGTCACGGAGGCCGTCGCTGGCACAACGCGTGCGGCCTCGCCGTAAGCGTGGAGATTGCTGCCGTGAGGGGGACTCCCTGGTTTCGTGAAATGAATCGCCTCCAACAAAACCCACAGCACCCAGGTGGCGGTAGGGACTCCGGTCACCTGGACCCCCGCCCTACTCCTGCGGTTTTGAGATGGCGGCGCGGTAGTAGGAGTCGTCGTGCTTCTGCTTCCAGCCATCGGTCGGCGCTTCGAGGGTTGGGCGGTGTTTCCCCCACATCTCGTTGACGAATGCGTCCCAGGCCTGGCCCTGGCGCGCCCACTCTTTGTCGTGGTCTCTGCCAGTCGCTTCCTTGATGGTCTTCACAAAGGCGGCGTCGTCTTCGTACATCCAGCGGTCCACGTAGTCTAGGAAAGCGTCGTGGTTCCAGGACTTCTCGGCGTGGATGAGCCGCAGGGCCAGAGCCTGGGCGCCCCATCCGACGCTGGTGGTAGAGCGGCGATAGGCCTCGCTGGTGTTCTGTCCATCCTTCCACTGGGAAGGGTGCATGTGCTCGTAAGGGCCCCAACTGTTGCCGCGCGACCGGCCCGCGCCAGCCGCCGCGTCAATCCCCGAATGTCCGGTGAACACGACTTTGGCGCCGGTCCAGCAATCGCCGTACGCGGTCTGCTCATCCTCGCCAAAGCTCACTTTGGGGAAGGACTGGTTGATGTTGGCCAGTTGGTCGTCGCCCAGAAGGAGGCCGGCGAAGACGATGGGGAGTTTGCGTCCGCTGCCGTGTCCGCCCCAGCCGGTCCAGCCGGGGTGACCCGCGCGGACGATGCCACCCAGGTCAATGCCGACCTGAACATAGTTCACGAGAAGCGGTTCCTTCTGTTCGGGCTTCAGATCGGTGCTGAGCAGAAGGGCGGCGATGCCAGCGACACGTCCGTACTCCAAGGCGTATTGCGGCATGTTCTCGACGGGCTCCTCGAAGCCGAAGAAGCCAGTTCCCACCCAGGGCCGCTGCGTAAAGCGGATGAACCGTTCGATGTTAGGGATGCTCTTCGTGGCGGCGGCCGTGGGGAGCAGTTCGCGCTTCAGGTTGCGGGCCAGATAAACCCGCTGCTCACGGTCGCAGAACGCCGGCCGGAAAGCGTCCCGCGGCTGCGGCGCGCTCACGCAAGTCAGAACCGCCGCGGTGCGGATTGGGCTGCTGTCGTCCACGCCTCGCTCGATTTTGTTTCGGAGCTGCGCGTGCAGCACCAGGCCCTTGGGCATGCTGATGGTGGAGACGAGCGAATCGCCGGGCTTCATCGTCACGGGCAGCTTCTGGATCAGCGAAGGATCGAACCAGTTCCGGATGCCGCTGTCGTAAGCGACTTTCATCTGGGCTGGCGGATTGAGCATGAAGCCGTTGCGGACGCGCTGGCCTTCCGGTCGCTCCTTGTCCATGTGGTCCAACTGGCGTCTTGGAATCTCGCTGCCGTAGAGAGGCCGGGGGGCAATCGTCGTGATAGTCGCAGGGCCGACGACGTACCAGTCGCCGTTGATGAACTGCCCGACAGGAGCCGGTCGCTCAAACGTCCAGGTGATGCCGTATTGCGAGACGCTCTCCCGCAGGGGCAGGTCTTCGAGCTTGGGGGTAGAGGGCGCATTGTCTTTGGAATAAATGACCACTGGCCGGCGGATGGTCTGGTCCGCCGCGAGGGCCTTGTCGTCGTACGGGTCGGCCTCGCCGGGGCTGGGGACGATTTTCACGGGGCCGCCCAACGTAACGGTGAGGTCGTCCACCCAGACTGTCTGTTCGTCGCCCTGGCCGGCATCGCCCCAGATGGCGATGGCGTTGAAGCCCTGCAAACCGGTCTTGTCGGAGTCCACCGCGCTGAGTTCTTGGTCATTGTGAAGGACCTGCAGGCCATCCTCCGCATCGAAGTCGAACGTCCACTTGTGCCAGCCGGGCGGGGCGCGTCTCACGCCGAGCCAGAACAACTGGTTGAACCAGTCTTTGCCGTCACAGGCCGTGGCGGTGTAACCTTCGGCGCCGCCCAGATAGTTAGCGTAGAGGACACCGGCGGCCAGCAGTTTCCCGTCGCTCTGGACCAGTCCCCAACGCGGACCGACGCGGTGCGCCTTGGGGTTCTTGGGCGTGGAGCCGTCGTCGTACACCCAGAGCTCGACCTTGCCCGATTCGTCCCGGTCGCGGAGCTTCAGCAGAGCCTTGCCGCCGGGGCCGACCCTGAGCGAGCCACCGCTGCCGTCACGGCCTTTCGTCATGTCAATGGCCACGTCGCCCGTGATCGTCCATACGGCCAGGGCTTGTTGGCTGTCAAAGGCGAACTGCCGCGCTTCTCGGCTTGGACTGGAGATGGCAGCGGAGCTGGTCTGGCCTCGGATAGAGGTCGGCAGTGCCGCTACAAATGCGAATGACAGACTGAGCATCCATATCCTTTTCAACATCGCTTTATCCTTTCGCGCCCTTGCCAATGTCGCCCGCTCTCCCGCGTCCGCACTACAGCGAAGCAAGGGGCCGGTCCTGACGACCCCTCACGGCCATTCGCCCTGGGACTATCTCTCACCCTCGCAAGGCATTATCCACGAAAGAACAGAGTCCGTCAACCGGGTGTGGCTACGTATGAGGGGTATGGATGAATCCCCTCATCGAGAAGCCAGGCTGAAGCCTGCTCAGGCAGAAACCAGCGGCGTGACAATGCCACGGACTAAAGCCCGTGGCTAACGAGAGAGGGGCGCCGGCTAAAGCCCGGCGGGGAGACAGTGGCATCCCGCCTGTGGTCCCGCCAATGGGCGGGATGATTCATCATGGGCAAGATGCCCATGCCACCTCAGGGGATCATGGAGAAGGCGAGAGATGAGGCTGCGCGTGCCGCGACGAACCACTCAAACGTAGCCACACCCCGTCAACCTCGATGTCCGCTTGGCTGCGCTGGGGAACAAGCGGGTTATGGGCGAGACAGGCAATCCGTTGAAGAGGGTGAGCGGGCATTAGAAACACCAATGAAGGATGTGATTTTCGAGGCACCCTCCTTACTGGTTTCCGAACAGTCCGCCGCTCGGAAAGGATATGAGTCCTGAGTCTCTGATCAACTGCGTTGGGATGCTGTACGTCCGGGCGAGCTCACTCACCTCCCGCATTCTCTGCAGTTGAAGGGTGATGTGAACTCGTGCAGCGAGGTCAATAGGATTCGCAGCCTGATCAAAAGCTGTCAATTGCTCTTCCAGCCATTTCTTTGAGCGGTCGTCCGGCATGATGTCCATTGCCCCGACAATCGCCGCGCGGGCTTGCTCCCGTTTCTGTTCCGCTGAGAGAGGGATCGAGTATCTACTTTTCATTTCCTCCACGTCGGCGGCAAATGCATCTCTGGTCAGCGGGTCCTCGATGTTCCCGGAGAAATTTTTGAGCAGAATGTCCAACCTCCGCGATAGCTCGTCCGGTTCGCCCATGGCCCGCCACGCGGCGCCCTGGTCCCGGAGTGCTTCCTGCTCCTGGCGCTTCCCGACCTGTTCTTGACCCTGTCGAAACGCAAGAATCTCTTGCTCCAGGCTGATGAGCTGGCTCTGGATAACGGCTATCTGCCCCATGATGTCATGGTACTCTTTAACAGAGGTGGGACTCGCCTTCTTCCCTTCGCCTCCTGCGCTGTTAGGGGCCGCCTCCCCGGCCGCAAAACTGGCAGGGACTTTTGCCTCCATCTCATGCAATCTCTCTCCGATCGTCTGTAGTGTTGTGTCTATCCGGTCAAGCTGTCTCTGCTGCTTCTCCAGGCTCACGGTGATCTCGAGGAGAGGGCTATTGGATTCTTCCTTCCGACAGCCGAGAACAATTAGCGAGACCGCAGCAATGAACGCAACCGTTGAACGCCTCACCAACATATCATTTCCTCCTTCGATCAGCGTACAAAGCCTGAGCAGGACGGTCAAGCGCAGCAACCACCTTTCTGCCGCCTAAGGGTTTGGACTGACCTTCACCAGTCGCCCCTGCCCAGGTTCGAAGTGAACCTCCCAAACCAATCCTGAGGTTTCTTTTCGGAGTGCGATTGGCTGCTCCTTGCCAGTTGTGCGATCGAGCTCTTCGAGCCTTACCTCGCGCGAGAAAGCGATCACCGCATCAGCAGCCACGCGCGGACTCCGGTTCACGAACATCGTGTAGCGCTCGCCCTGCTCGGAGCGGAAGTGTCCGACCACGAACTCACCTCCTCGGACATGAACCACTAAGTCACCGTCAGGGAATGCCGTTGTCCCCCGGGGGAGCGGTGGAGTGTGGTAAACGACCGTGGAAGTTAGACGCACCAGAGTCGGTGCAAGACGCTTCAGTTCACCGTTGATCCGCTTAACGTGCTCATACTTCGCGGTGCGCGAGCCGTCCCGGGCGATAATGGCATCCCCCCATCCCTTGTAGTGCTCGTCGTCGGGAAGCGAGCTGTAGGTGAAGTACATGATCCCACGCGCTCCGTAGGCCAGCGCAGTGTTGACTTGCCAGCGGAGATCTGCCTCCGTGGGGTTGCGATAGCTGAAATGCGGAACGCTCAACAGAATGAAGTTGAAAGGGATTTTGTTCTTGAGCGCCTGGCGCCGGATGATCTCCATGTTCTCAAAGTAGTCCGGACGCATACCGTCCCCGACCAGGGCGTAATGATCGTAGCTGAGCAACCTGGGTTCGACGGTTTGAATGAAGCTTGCGACGTGCTCCTCATATGTAGGGTTGCCGAGTTGCTCCTGAGAAGCATACGTGGGAAAGAGGTTAATAAAGGGAGTGTGCTTCGGGTCCTTTTTCAAGAGATGGCGGTTGATGGCCCCCAGGTTCTCGAACTGCGCCGCGTTGGGTTCATCCGTGACGAAGTAGCCCCAGAGTGCCGGGTGATCCGCGTAATCGGCGACCACGGCGTCCAGGTCTTTCTCGAACCCCTCCTCGTGGAAGTTCCTTGCTGTGATGCGCCGATCCTGGAGAAGGACTTTCAGGCCGTTCTTTTCCGCCAGGTCCAGAGCTCTTTTTCCACCTCCGGACATAGCGACGTTGAAGTTCGCCTCCGCAATTTCGGCGAACCCTTTCTCGTTGGGAGGCGGTCCTTGCCAATAGCTTATTAGAAACTCCTCGGTATCCGCTGACCCCGCGGTCAGAAGTAGCAGGAGTGCCGGGACAGAAAACAGAATCTTCATCGGTATGTCTCCTTCAACAAAAGAGCATCGGTTAATCGAGAGACGCTCCTCTCATAGGGTTGTTGAACCACGACTGAAGGGGGTGCTGCTCTCTTTCTTCTGCGTCTTCCTCTCCTTGTTGCCTGTGTCTTGTACAAACCATAAGCATCATGTCGCCACGATGTCCGGTTACTGCACAACAATTCTCCGCTCCTCCATCAAGATGTCTGTTATGTTCCATTTCTTCTGCCTGGCCAGTTCCTTGAATGCTCGTCGAAAAATCAGCTTTGCCGCGATTGTAATGGGCCCTGAGTCATTGGGGGCGTCGAATTCGTAGTGTGTGACGTCCGTTGCCAGAGCAGGGATGCGCGTGTCTTCTCTCAGGACGATTTGCCGCCAATAGGCTGCCGTGGGTGAAATCTCCGTCCACAGCTCTTCCAGAATCTTTGCATATCCTTTTCCAGGGCGACCGGCGTAGTCGTCGGGGGCGTCACCTTTCCCGCCCCAGTCTGGAATGAACTGATTGCTGAGACATTTCAGTTTCTCGCCCCGGGCATCGGTAGCCGATACTACAAGCAAAATGTTGCGAGCAGGATGGTCAGTGGGTATATGATGGCCCGCCCTTTCATTAGTCACCAAGATGTCAACTTTGATTCGGTCACCGACCCGCTGTGCAGTCATGTCGAGGCTCGCGGTATCCTGCAAGAGGTCCACATTATCAGCCCCTGGCATCCGATGACTCAATATGCAACCCACAGGACGGCGCACTCCACCCTTCTCCGGCAGTGCAAAGGTTGTATTCGTGGTCTTCGGCAGATGGCAATCCTGGCAGGTCTTTCCCTTTTCGGGATCGGAATACGGGCTTACAAGCCATTCGCCGTAGGAGTTGTAAACCTGTACTCCCCAGAACCGTCCGAAGTGACACGGCGCGCAGAAGGCACTCTGCTTCTGGAGTGGCAAGTAGCTCACGCGGCGTGTGACATCGTCAAAGGGCCCGAAGAAGAGCTCCTCACCTTTCTCCGGACGATGGAGACGCATCGAAAGCACGCCTGGCATGTTGTCGTAGGGAAGGTCAGTTGCCGGGTCGAGCGTCACATCGCCAATCTTATGACAGAACTCGCAGAATACGCCCTCGGTCGCAATCCCTGATATCTTATCGGCGTGCACGGCGTAGGCCTGTCCGGGTTTGGCAGCCGCAGCGGGTGCATGGCATGCGGCGCAATTGCCGGCGGTTTCGGGAAAATCGAGAAGATAACCCGGGCCATAGTACGCCTCGCTGGGAGTGGGCGGGAGAGGAAACCGACCGTAATCACGGCTGGAACCGTAGCGGGTGAGCGGACTCCGGTTGCCGTGCATGTCGGCGCCAGTGTACATCGTCAAAAAGCGTGGGTTCACTGCGGATCTGGAATGGGCATCAGCCTCCCATTCGGCATAGACGCCGGGCATGCAATGCCCACAGCTCTTGGAGCCTTCGGTACCTTCTGTGGAGACCCAGTCGTACTCCGGATTGTCGCTGGTGTAATATCGCTTCAGAGTGATAAGGATATTGCTCGCGCCCGGACTCGCCTTTGTCCACCCAACCCAGTAACCATCTGCCCAGGCAGTGACGGTCAGCTCAGCTTGCGTTGAGAGGCCACCGAGAACGAAGGATCCATCGCCAGAAGTGGTGGTGTAGTTGTTTGTAGCCTGCACACGTACGATAGCCCCGCCCACTGGGCCGGCCTCATCTTGCACAATGCCAGCGATGCTGCTTGCCTCGGGCTCTTGAAAAGACAACAGGACCTGGACGAGGCCAGCCGATCCTGCCAGGGCCAGAATGACAAGCATTGTCTTCTCAATCATACGTCTCATACGCTGGCCGTTCCGATTTGTGAAACGTGCTCACGGTTACTTCTCCATATCAAGGCGGAAGACTCCTTCACCTTCTGTGGCAGCATAGAGGGTACGACCGTCCGGGGAAATCGCTAAGGCATTGACGGCCCGGGTGCGCAGCCCCTCGCTGATGCGACCCCACCATTGACCTCCGTTCTGGGAGCGATAGACGCCGGTGCGTACGTCGGCGGCGTAAACGGTCTGGGAGTTTGTCGGGTCGAGAACAATATCCGTTACTGACGCCTCTGCGTCCATTCCGCTGCTGCTGTGTTGCCAGCTTTCCCCGCCGTTGAGCGACTTCCAGACGCCACCATCCCGGATGCCAGCGTAAAGGATTTGCGAGTCTCTCGGATGAATTGCCAAAGCCCTCACATCCCGTACACGTTGACCGATTCTGATCGTTTGCCACCGTTGCCCTCCATCGGTGCTCCTGAGAAGTCCACGATTGCACGTGGCCGCGTAGACGACCTTTGAGTCGTCGGGAGCAACCGCGAGAGCCGCAACGTTGGCGTCCCCCGAATTAGCGTCGTTTGCCTCTCTCCACGTGCTACCTCCATCCTCAGAGACGTAAACACCGCCAGCGGCCATCCTGTCGTCAAACGTACCGGCTGAATAGAAAGCAGAAGTGCCCGCATAGACGATCGCTGGATTCGACGGTGCGAAGGCAATAGCCCGCCAGCTCATTCTCGGGTCGGGCCTGTCGCTGACTCGACGCCATCCCTCGCCGCGTCTTTGAACGATCACCCCCATCGCGTTGCTCGCAGCCAAGACGTTCTGCGAATCGCTCGGGTCAATGGCCACGACGTACCATTCGATGCCCGCGGCTGGCGGGTAGGCCAGTCCGCGCCACTCATTACCCTTGTCGGTACTGAGATAAAGTCCGCTACGGGCCGCGGCGAATACCTGGCCGGTGCCTCGGTCCACTGCAATGTCTCGGACTTGAGCTCCAGTATAGCCTCGGCTGGCAATCATCCAGGTACGTCCACCGTCCTCGCTCAAGAAGTTGCCGCCGCCGTAATTGTTGGCAAACAGACGATTGGCATCCCGTGGGTCCACTTGCACATCTATCGGGAAACCCGCTTGAATACCTGGTGGCCCCCACGAGTCCCCTTGGGTGACCCGTCTCCACGTGCTTCCGCCATCCTGGCTGCGATAGACCGCTTCTATGCCCGCTGCATAAGCAACGCGTGGATCCGAAAGAGCAAACTCAACAGAGTGAATGTTGACCCCCCGAAGGGTGTTCTTCCACGTCTTGCCGCCATTGGTCGAAAGAAACACGCCGGCGTCTTCGGGGTAAGCGTTATTCCCGGCTCCTGCTAACAGAATGTCGGGATTCTTCGGATGCATGAAGAGGGTGCCGATGTACAGGTTGGTCAACCCATTCGCCCGTCCGAGTGTTTGCCATGTGTGTCCTCCGTCGGTGCTCTTTACGAGGCCCACTCCCCCAGGCAGATTGCGTCTCGGATCGGAATTGGCAGCCTCCCGGTCGAAGATACCGGTCGAAACGTAAATCACATCGGGGTCTCGCGGGTTGATCCAGATGTACCGGGCCAGATTGTCACCGCGCCATATCGCCTCCCAATTGTCGCCGCCATCGGTTGTCCTATATACCACTCCCTTGGTCAGGTCAAACTCGCGGCCCACGACCTCTTTCCTGGCCCAGGCGAAGCTGGAAATCTCTGCGGCGGCGTAAACGATGTTCGAGTCGCACGGATCAACGGCAAGGCCGCGAAAGCTTATCCCCTCACGCTCAACAATACCGTTATCCTTTTCCACCCACGTTTTGCCGCCATCCGTGGACTTGAATATGCCTCGTCTGTTTTGCGTGCCTATCCAGATGACGTCAGGATTGTGCGGATCGATCGTCAAAGAGAAAACGGGGATCGCGTCGCCCGAATGGCCGGCACGGGTGACGATACCCTTGTTGGAGGGTTGCCAGGTCCGACCTCCATCCACGCTTATATTGACGCCGCTCCAGGCATCGGTGGCGTAAATGATGTCCGGATTGTCCGGCCGCATCCGGACGTCGTAGCCAAGTCCGCCGAGCGGCCCACCGGTTCTAACCCATCGCAGCCCTGGAGCGTCTGTGGCCACGCCAGCTTCCGCGCTGCCGTCTGCGAAAGCTTCGGAATTTCCAAGCATCTCGAAGTCAATCAGAAGCCAACCAAGGAAGAAGATGAATGTGGCGCGAAGAACGGCTCTCAAGATCGTCGCCTCCTCTACCTTTGAGATGAGCGTCACGAATGCCGTCTGGTCAATAGCGCAGGCCAATCACCCTGTCGTGAAACCCGATTGAACAGAACGACGAGAACATGCCTTCCATTCAGTTGCACGATAACGCGCTCCCAATCCCCACGCAACGACAGATCTCACGGCGCCTGATGAGAGTAACGCCTTCCACGGCAGGCGACTTGATTGTTGCGGGCGATGACTTGCCAGTAATAGGTGCTCTCGGTCTCGAGACCTTTCCGCACCACGTAACCCGGCCGGTCAGTGTCTGAAGACGTGATGATCGGGTCTTTCATCGTCTCGTCAGCAGCGATGGAAAGGGTGTAACTCCTCCCCTCAGCTCTTCTCGGACCCGTCCATTCGAATTTGTTCGGGCCGGCCGGAATCCGCTGTCCGGTACGCGGTTCTCTAAGACGAAAAGGCGGAGGCGGGGCATTCACCACGGGCATCCAGGAGAGGTATTCAGTGCCATAAGCTCCCGCGGACGCAAAGTCACAGAGGTTCATTTGCCGGCCCTCTGCCGACTTGAATCGCAGAAAGATGATTGGAGGGAATCGCCCGGCCGGAGGCTTAGTAGTCTGAAACGAGAGGTCTTGATAGTCCAGAGTCCCGACTTCATTGCAGTCGAAAGCGTTGCACTTCTGGTCGTAAGCAAGGAGTAGCGGACCGCGGTAAAGGGAAATCTTCCCGGCCATCTCTTCATCCCCGATCCATGTGTGGAGGGGCATATCGAGGTCAAGCTGAATCTTGTCGCGAGATTCCCATTTGCGTTTCACCTCAAAGTACGCGCCTGCATTGAGACCGTCCACGGCCTTCCCATTCAGTCTGACCGTTGCCGCTTTGGACCATGCGGGAATTCGCAGTAGGACAGCGAACTCAGCAGGTTTTTCAGGCGAGATTGTGATGGAGATACGCCCATCTCTTGGATAGTCCGTTTCCTGTATCACACGTAGCTTTTGTCCGCGCGAGAGGGTGACATCCGCCCGCATCGGGCCATAGTAGCTGATAGTCAGGTCGCCTGCCGCGTTCGTGAGAAGCGCCCATTCGCTGAGCATGCCCAAACCTCGTGGACCGTTCACCGAGCAGCAGTTGAGTTCGGGAGTCCCAGGCCGAGCCTGAAAGACGATACTGTGAGCCGAAGCCGCCCGTTTACCGTTCATCGGCGTGTCGTAAGTGCACCAGCGCCCCGAGGGGTGCTGGTATCCTAAGACGGCGTTCCAAAACCCTCGTTCGAGCTCGTCGGCAACTCTTGAGTCGCCCGTCAAGTACAGCATGTCCAATGTCATGTACGTCCAGGCGACCTGGCAGCACGTTTCAATGGAGCCTGACCTGTAAGGACTTCCAAGAGCACCCTCCCCGGTGGAGAAGGCGCCTGTGTTATGTACATCGTTCAAGGCAATGCTGTGCCACAGGTTGACGAAGGCCGTTTTGTAATCTTCGTTTCCCGTGATTCGATAGAGCTCGACCAAACCCTGGATCGCGTGGAGGCTTTCCCACCTGGGCTTTGGCGTTTTGTAGAAGGGGACGTTAGCTAACCCTTGGCGGAAGTAGTCGCCAGCGGGGGGCGTCTTCCAGTCTTCTTCGATGATGCGCATCATCCGGAGGTAACGATGGTCGCCCGTGTGGCGGTAAAGGCGTCCAAGAACGTGTATCACTGAGAGGTTCATCTCATCGGAACCGGCCTGAATGGGCCGCCGCTCGGTGTCCAGGTAAATGTTGCAGATCAGGTCAGCGGCACGAACGGCACACTTTAAGGCGGCTTCGTCGCCCGTATCCTCGTACCACATCATCAGCCCCAACATGCAGTGATAGTGACCCCAGAGGTCCCAGTGGCCCAGCAAGCGTTCCTCTTTGCGAAATGGTCCCAGGTAACCATCCTCAGCCTGAGTTGAAATGAACTCGGCAATCAAATCGCGAAGAAACTCATCGAAAGCCGGGTCATCAACCATTCGTCTCGCCTGGACGGCTGAGATCAGGTACTTGCCGATGAACTCCCCCGCCCACGGGACGAGATCCGGGATCGGCTTCCGGTCACGTAGGCGAAACATCTCAACCATCCCCGGGTTAGCAACAGGCGCCCGCAGTAACCAGTTGTCCAAGTTCGCTGCAATCCTGTCTCCCACCGGACCTTCGAACGAGTACCTCACGGGAGTCGGAGTCTGAAAAGCGACTGCTCCTGTTTCTGTCACCTTTGCATGACTGGGCAAGATCGTCGTCAGTCCAGTCAGGAGACCCAGCCACCCCGACCGGACCGAGAAACCATGACGCTCCGATTTGCTGTTCGCAGAGTTCGTTTGTGTTTTCATCCGCTGTGCTCGCCTCCTGAATCTGATCTGTCCGGAGCAGCCCACTTGAGCCGTTCCGCCAAGAACGCCCTGCTTGTTCAAACATCCTGGTCTTTCTTGTCGCCCGCTGCGGAGAAATAGTCTCCCGGATCTCTATTTCCGTCACCCCGCTGGCTGATTGCACGTTTCCAGCGGATTCTACCACACCTAACGCATCGCAGCAGGACTGAATGGGTCGCCGGCAGCGATTCCGAAGGTTTTGATTTGGAAGGGTCGGACGGGGAGAGAATTGGTGGGTGTAAGGGCAGTACGCAGGCAGGGATGAGGGTTGGAGCGATTCAGGACAGGAGATTTTGGGC
>JAUYEE010000035.1 GCA_030691545.1 bacterium
GCATTCGCCTCATTCACGCTTTGCCTCCCTGCTTTTCTTGCCCGTCTTCACGAACGGCTTGCGTGTAACGTGGGCGAGCGCCGCACCTGTCTTACTTTGCGTGATACGACGAAAAAGGACTTCCACAAGGGCCACGGCCTGCCGTATCCCGACCGAGTACATGGTTGAAAGCCAGCAGCATTCAGGCACCGAAGAAGCGATTTTTTGTCGAAGAACCGGATATGCGACCCACGGGGATCAAAGTGTTGCCCAAAGCTCGTCAGCAAGACCGCGAGCATTTTGAAGAAACCGTGATAAGGGGTGGTTAGGACCATAATTCCGCCTGGTTTCAAGCTACGATTCGCCTCGGCGAGCCAGCCCATCACGTCGAAAACGTGCTCGATGACTTCGGAAGACCAGATGAGGTCAACGGAAGAATCCGACAACGGCAAACGCTCGTCGTTGATGATTTCGAACCTTAACTGGGGATGGCGGGCCCTTGCCTCCGCGAGCGCCCTCTGCGAGACATCCACTCCAACGGCGTCAAACCCCAAATCGGAAAGGAAAAGGGTGAACTCGCCCGTCCCACATCCGAGATCAACAGCCAACTCTCCATTTAGGCTCGGGAAATTCACACGGATCACCTCAGCCAGCATACGCTTCCTCACAGCAGTCGTGGGGTCATGAGACGGTGGGGCAGAATCCGGATCTTGCCAATAGCGTTCGTAAAATGCGACTGCGTCCGGTTGACTCACTGCGGAAAGGGCCTCACACCAACTTCCTACGAATTTCCATCTCTTTGACTTTCGAAATGTACTCGTACCAACCCATTAGGCGAGAAAGGATAAGTCCTTCTCGCCCATCGAGGAATCCGCCGCGTAAGATGTAATGATAGAAGAATCGTGACGTCGCTCGGAAAGGCATCTTTTTGGCGGCCCTCTTCAGAGCCCGCTTCATCCTGAGCTCCAGTGATATTTGAGGTGCATCCGAGCAATGCCCACTGGCGCCGCCGAGCGACGTGAACGCCTCCCAGCTCGAATAACGATTATGTTTTTCGACCCATGCGAAGATGTCTGGGTAGGCGAAGTGGAACATGTCGTTTTTCAGTTTGGCTGATTTGCCCTTCAAGAAGATGTGTTCATGCACTTCGTTGTCTCCTGAGTTAGTATCGGCAGCGGCTGACAGCCTCTCGTAGCGCCCGAGGCGGTGCCTGAAGAGGCGCAGGTTCCAACTCGGGTAGTAACCACAGTGTTTGATCCAGCGCCCCATAAACACGAATCGGCGATTGACGTAGTATCCATCGGCGCCCTGCCTTTTCACTGCGTCCCGGATTTCCTCCGCCAGTTCAGGGGTGATGACTTCGTCCGCGTCGACAATGAGCACCCATTCGTTGCGGAACGGCAGGTTATCGAGAGCCCAGTTCTTCTTTTTCGGGTAAGTCCCGTTGAAGTGGAACTGAACCACCTTCGCTCCGAATGACTCCGCAACCTCAACCGTCCTGTCCGTACTCTGCGAGTCCACCACGAAAATCTCATCCGCCCAAGTCAACGCCGGCAGGCCCCGCCGCAGATTCGCCTCCTCATTTTTCACCGGCATAAGCACGCTCACCGGAGACCTTGCCATTCGCTCAGCGTGGCCTCCTCAAGTCCCGCGTCCTTTTCGTCATCTCCTGGAAACCTCGGCTTCAAAAGGGCACCCGGCCCTGCGGGAGTCGCCGTTTTCTCCCAAGGCACCTCGACGGTCAGCTTCTCGCCTTCTCGACGGAGGATGTACGCCTCGGGTAGAACCGAGTGCAATGTTGAGAGATCATTGTCTGGGAGCTCCTTATGCGACCCTTGAATGCCGAATTTCCACGGATAGGCCCATTCGACCGCGACTTCGGGAACGCTGACATACCATCTGGGCTCAAGAAAGTGGGAATATGCCAGCTCATTTGCCGGCTCCCTGTAATATACGACCTCGGAGCCCGCTGGCACATTTCGCAGGGCAGAGGTCATTTTCCCGTACCAGAATCGCGAGTTATTTCCGCTCTCGTGCATCAGACTGAGCTTGCTTCGCTGTGAAACGGCGTGCGTGACCACACTTAGCGGCAGAATCATCAGGCAAAAACGTCCTGCCCACTTCGCTCTGTGGGAGCTGTGACCTTGGCTCAGAAGGCCCTGAGCTGATATGCCCACGAGAACGCCAATGAAAGGCAGCCCGGCGTATGTGTAAGATTCTGCAACGTGTCCCATGAGTAGTACTGGAAACCATGACCCGATTATGAGTCCCAGGATGAGCAGGACTTCTCTCAAGTATCCGTTTCGAGCAAACCGGGTTGTGCCGATCAGGATCGCCAAAGCAGATAGGCCTGTCGCCGCGGCAAGCACAAGAAGCTCGTTTACCTGAAGCTTCTTTATGGCCGTGAACCACCACACTGTGCTCATGGGGGTGATCTGGGCCAGCCCTAGTTGAAGAGCATTTTGTCCCCAGACCAATGGACCTGCGACGCGATAGCGCGCCGATGCACCACTTCCGGTCCCCATTTGTAATGTCGGTGCACCCATCACAGCGCGCGCGATCAAAAACATGGAAGCAACCCCCAGAAACGGGAGCATGCGAACCAAGACCTTCCTCAGCGCTCGCCGCGAAACTGTTCCTTCCTGATACAGCAAGACCACGCATGCCATCGGAATGAAGGCCAGAGAGGTCTCCTTGCAAAGAAGCCCGACGAGGAAAAGCGCGCCTGCTGCAATTTGCCCCTTGACCTGCTTCGGGCCCTTGGCATGGAGAAGAAGCAGTATCGCTCCCCACACAAGCGCTGTTCCCACAGCCGCCGAAGACATGTCGTATGCATAGATGGGCGAAACAGCCGCCTGGTGGAAGGCAAACACGAGCATTGCGAGCATACTGGCCCCCCGTTTCAGGTTCAACGACCGGACAAATAAGAAAACAAACACCATTCCCCAGCCGTGTGCGAGCATGCAGTATATTCGGATCACAGTATCTGAGGTCGACCGGACAAGCGCGTAGGAAAAGTCGTCAAGGACGCGGATCCCGGGAGACCAATGTGACCCAGTCGTCGAGAGAAGAACTGACCATCGCCCGTCTCTTTCGATTGCGGAGACCTCATCCCTTGCCTGGACCAGAGAGCCCCAGTCGTCCGCATAGGGAGAGATTCCGAATGAGCCGATAAACACAATTGCCAAAACGCACAGCCAAACAAGAAGCCAGACGCGTCCACCGACGAACGCTTTGGCATTCCCACCGACAACACTTGCCGCATGCGGTTCAAACGTGGACTTCTGACTCACTCTCACGCTCCTGTGCAGAGACTTGGCGAGCCTCCTCAAAGCGACCACCGTTTGTAGGCATTACTGAGGAGCTCCAATCAACAACGTATGGAGGGCGCTGGCGCGATTCTTCGGCAATGCGGGCAAGGTACTCTCCCATCACCCAAAGCGCCACCAACTGGACCCCGCCAAGGAAAACAACAACCCCAATCGTACTCGCCCACCCTGGAGTGGCGCTCTTCGTGAGCAACTTCGCCGCAAGAACGTACGCTAAGTACAGTGTAGATAGGAAGGTCGCGACCAGGCCCGCTAGGCCTGTCAGACGGAGGGGCACAACCGAAAAAGAGAAAACGGCGTCAAGAGCAAGGTTGATCATCCTGCCAAAGGTATATTTCGACCTGCCGTGCCGCCTGTTGCCACAGTTGTAGGCCACAAAGTCTCGTTTGAAGCCGACCCAGGCAATTAACCCTCGTGTGAAACGCGAGCGCTCTTGGCACTTCTTGAGGACCTCGACGACGCTACGATCGGCGAGAAAAAAATCGGCCGCCGCCTGCTTGATATCCATTCCTGTAAGCCGGCGAATGACGGCATAGAACACTCGACTTGTCCAGCGCTTCAAAAGTCCCGTACCTTCTCCATCTCCTCTGACCGTCTGAACCACTGGCGCCCCCTCACGCCACCTATCAACCAGTCTCGGAATCATCTCAGGCGGGTGCTGAAAATCCGCATCCATGGCAACTACCGCCTGGCCACGCGCGGCACCGAAGCCGCACATAAGTGCTCTTTGATGGCCAAAATTCCGGCTTAGCTTTATCAGTCCTACCCGTGAATCCACCTCATGAATGAGACGTACCCTTTGTGCCGTGCGATCGGTGCTTCCGTCGTCCACGAAAATCACCTCAAAGGACGACACGCAGCCCTCGAGCACAACACGCAGCTCGCGATACAACTCATCCACGTTACTTTCTTCGTTCAGGGCGGGAATGACAACCGACAACTCAGGCGAGATCATAACAGAGGGGACCTCCTTAGCGTTTCTCGTTCCTGCGCGCACGTACTGCAATGTTCACCATTGCCCACGGAAGCCGGCGTCCGTACAAACTGTCACACATCCGGAAGGCAGGTTCGAGGCGGCGGTTGAAAAGCGGCCAAAAATTGAATCCCCCGCTCCATTCGATGCGGAGACCCAGCGAGACGAGGGTCTCGACTAACTGACCGGGCCAGACGAAATTCTCGAGACCCTGGAAGGGCCTCAACCTCAGAAAGGATGCCAATCGGACCGCTGCCTGCCATAATTTGCACGGCGTGGTAATCACGAGAATGCCACCGCTCCTGACAACACGCGATAGCTCCTTGACCGCTTGCAACGGGACGGGTGTGTGTTCAATGACCTCGGTGCAGAGCACAATGTCAAAAAACCCATCCTCAAATGGGATGTCCAGTACACTCCCGATCACCCGATGGCTCTTGCACCTGCCCGCGACCTCCGCAAGAAGTTTGTCGCCGACGTCCAACGACCAGACTTTCGCTCCCAGTCCCGCAGCATACTCCGAGAAATGTCCCCCGCCACTGCCAGCGTCAAGAAACCGGCTACCCGCAAGCTCGCTCGCATCCAAGAGCTGGCCAAAGACAAGCCGCAGGCGTCGCGCGGTCTCATATCTGTTGGCAAAGTCATCCCAAGGCCCCCTCCCGACAAGGCCCTCGTAGAACAACATCTTCTCGTAAATGTCTATCATCCGCGCCTTTTCGGTCGAACGTCCACGCAACTCGGCGGCGGGCCGCCTCCCAGAATCCACTTATACACTTCTATTATTTGCTCTGCGATGTTGCTCCAGCTGTACTTTTCTCTGACGAGCGCTTTTCCTCGCTCTCCCATTCGCCTGCGTTCCTCGTCGGTCAGTGACATCGCTTCAGGCAAAGCCTCGATCAGCGTCCTCACCCCGATTGACACCCACTACCGGCATCTGGGTTCGATGACCTGCAGGTGGGTGGTCCGGTGACCCATGATCGGCAGCGCTTGTGGGTTATGCCCCTCGAGGGTCGCGACCTCGCGTGCCCCTGCGTGGCCATCGCAAAACGCTCTCGTACACGCGCATTATCCGGTCGGCTACGTTTACCGAATCGTACCTTCTTGCGATCGCCCTGCCGCGCTCACCCATCGCGCGAAGATCAGAACGTTCGAGGCTAAGCAGTCTAATGAGGCCCTCCACCAACTGACCCACATCAGCCTGGACAACCAGCCCGGCGCGCTCTGCCGGAACTTCAGGCCAAGGCAAAGCACGTGATATGAGCACCGGTGTCCCCCTCGCAAGTGATTCCAGCACCGTGTAGCCGAAATTCTCCGAGAGGCTGGGCAAAACGTAGATGTCAGAATACTCGTAAGCCGCGAGCTTCTCTTCCTCGGTGACCATGCCGGTGAAACGGACTCTATCCTGTATGCAGAGATCAGCGGCCAATGTCAACAGCTCCGACCTTGACATGTTATATGAATCCGGTCCCACAATGAGCAACAGTACGTCCGCAAACTGCGATGGCAGACGCGAAAAGGCCCTGATTAATAAATCGACCCCTTTGTTCCTGTCCAAGCGTCCCAGGTAAAGGACTACTCTCCGACCATCGGCTTTCGGCCATAGGCGATCGAAGACTTCCCTCGAAATCGGGCGAGTGATTGCATCCAGGTGAGCACCGTAGGGGACTATCCGAACATCCGCGGACGGTACATAGGTCTTGATCGCCTCGAGGTCAGGTCCATTGCCCGCGATGATAGCCGCCGCACCTTCCAAGATCCTCTTCTCGACCAAAGCGCCATACACGCGTTTCCTCAATCCCTTGAAACGAAGCTTCCATGGTTCCAGCGAGCCATGCGGTGAGACGACGTATGGGAGACCCGCGATCTTTGCGGCTACCGCAGCAGGAATGTTGGGGTACATCCAGAGCGCGTGGATATGAACCAATTGGTATTGTCTAACCTCCTTCATTAGTGATCTGGTGAGTCCCCATGAGAAGGCTCTCGGCCCGCTGCGTGGAAAAATCACGGCATCTACCCCTTGAGTTGGAAGCCGTCCTGCTCCGGGGTCGAACTCTACAGTCCGCAGCGCAACACGAATACCCTTAAAGGCTAAAGCCTCGCACAGCTCCGTACATGCACGATTTGCACCACCACCGGCCAGGTCGATCGACGGTATAACGTGCAGAACCCTTAGACTCGACACGATTTTCTCGGCACCCTGAGGTACAATTCCGTCCTTCGCCTGGACCTCAGAAGACACGCAACAAGGGCGTGAAAAAGACGGTGCAGTCACCCGTCTATGAGAACAGAGTTTCCAGCTGTCTACCTACCGCCTGACCCGAACAATGCTCTGCGCACCATTCGGCGGCCCGATGGCCCAGCACCGCGTACCGGGCAAAATCCGCAACGACCTCCGCGATATGTTTTGCGATGACAGCTGGGTCATCCTTGTAATAAATGAGGGCGCGGCCCGCGGCAACTTTCGGAACGTCGGACACAGCCGACGCGATTACGATTTTCCCGGCAGCCATTAGCTCTACGACCTTCGAGGGAAAGACGTTACTGCTCATCGAGCCCTTTATTCGGTTGAGGGAAAGGCCAACATGAGCATGCCTGAGCTGCTCTTCGTATTCTGCATTCGATATAAACCCTAGAAACTCCACCTTCAATTCCTGAAAATGTCCCATTTCGCGACGCATCGTTTCCGGTAGACAACCCCTCCCGCAGATTATAACAGTAACCTTTCGTGCTTCGCTGGGGTATCTGGACTCCAATATTTTCATTGCCTCAAAAAGCAAATCTACACCTCGGAGACGGTCGAGTGATGCTCCGTACAAGACCCGTAGACGGCTCCAAAGGCGATCAGGGAGAACGGGTGCGTCCCGGCCCTCAAAAACGCCAGGGCAAACCATAACGTTTCGCGTCGCGACACGATCGCGCATTGTGGATGAGGCCAGTATCGCGCCAGCAAGAAAGCGATCAAGCAAGGCCTTGAGAGCGCGGAAATAGTTCCTTTTGAGAATGCCCAAGGTTTCCCGGTCCTCCTCCGAGGCCTCTTCTAGCTCCGCATATAGTCTCGACCCAAATAGCAACCGCGCCACAATGGCCGGCAACACCTGGCGAAGATCTCGGTTGTAAATGAGTATCCTCTTGGCCCCTGGCAATGATCTGTGAGCCTTAATGGTCTGGTCCGTCAGAGACCACAGGCAAACGAGCCAATTCAAGACAGGCATATCCAGATAACTCGCAAAGAGAAACGGCACCCCTCTTTTACGCTGAACGACACTGGGGAAAAACCGCCCTGATGCTCGGCACTCCTTCCAGCCAGGCGAGACGACGGCGACGGGGATTCCGCGGCTCCGCATGGCCTCTACAAGCCCCTCAACCTTCTTGTCGCCGGCCGCACTACGGCTGGTCGAAAGACGCTCTCTTTCGACATCCTCGCCCACATAATTCGTGATATACACTACGCAGAAAGAGGGTGCTCTGGCCTGTTGTTTCATTTCATTTCAGCCATAGCGAGCCACAGATGTAGCTATGCATTTCCTACACCTTCATCAGCTCTTCGAACAATGCTACTACTTGGCTGCGAAAGTTCGCGTAACATCCGAACCCGCTCTGCATCAAAGTAACGCTGGCTCAATTGGCACGAGAGCGGCCGAGTGTTTTCAAATTTTGGGCACCGACCCCGAACGTGCGCAGAGGACCACACGGCAAGGAGCCGAGTCGAGAAAGGTGATACGTGACCAGTGCGAGCCCCATGGCCCAGTAAGCCTGGTTCATGTTCGTCGACGTCAAGGCAACCACGAGATGAACAGTGATCACTCCTACCGAAAGCACGTGAAGTTGATAGAAAACCATGGAGTCTGCTGAAATCCGGAAATTGGCTCTTACGACCTTCGCTAGCCGAATAACGATGCCGCCGAAAACGAGAAAACCCACGATTCCTAATTCAGTAAGAATCTCCAGATAGTAATTGTGGATACCCGGACGCATAACGCTAGTGCCTTCGGTTCTGGTAACTGTCCAGTCCGGTGAAGCCCCAAGAACGCCGGCTCCCAGAACTGGATGCTTGAGAAACACGGGCCACGAATGCTGCCAGATTTCCACTCTACCTGAGGACGCCGTAGCCAGGTCCTTGTCACTTACAGACGTGACATATCTGAACACTGCGGTTTCATCCAGTTGTTCCCATGTGGTCGTCGCGTTACGCGCAAAAGCAAGAGCTACGATAATTATTCCAATGGCAACCGGAACCCCTGAGGTGAGAACCCTAACCCTCCTTCGTCCGGCGACGGCCACGACGAAAAGGACACTGATAGGCACCGCGATCCAGAGGATCCTTGTCTGGGCTACCACCAGCATTGCGTAGGCGACCATCATTCCTGCCGACGCTATCCATTTCACAAATGAGGTTCGAGGCCGCCCGCAAAGTATGTAGCTGAGTGCCAGCGGAATGTAAAGCTCTAATCCTGAGCCCCAAATAGGCATGCCAAAGACCGATATACCCCGCAGTTCGAAAAGTCGTTGTGCGTTTCTAGCCCCTTCAACCAAAGCGGCAACGAATAGTAATTGCAAAATAAGTAGTATTGCGAAGAGAAAGCGTAGGTGTCTTGCTATGCGCGTGACATCGTGCGACATCGCCAACACACATAAGAAGGGCAAAGCCCTTCTGACAGCCACGTTTATAACGTAAAAGACGTGCACAGTGTACCTGTCGCCCGTAGTACCCATGCTTCGCACGCAGCCCAACGCGTCCAGCGCAAATATGAGTATACACAAACCGGCCAAGGGGTCCTTCCAAATTCTTCTCTCTGCCCGGGAGCCTCTATATAGGAGTAAGCATCTTCCGAGGAGAAACAACCCGAAAAGGGCCTCTATCGAGATGGGACTGCCTAGCCCAGGCAGCGTGATAAGTATGTTCATCAAGGAGCGCCAAGCAGCCACAAAAATAGCAAGGCCAAATTCCGGAACTGTCCAAAACAGAACTGCTAGCGCCAGGACTAAAACGGCAACAGCGATCGGGTTGTTCAGCTGAAGGCGCCCATCTGTAAAAAACAAATCCATCGCTCAGCGACCACCGTGTAGCCTGAATAATTTATAAAAGAATGAGCCAGGGAAGCTTAACTGTTTGTCGTAGAATCGATTAAACAACACGAAAAACCGGCAGAAAAGGTGACTCGCTCATGATGTGTCCTACCTGGGATCAGCTCGTGTTTTTAAGTATTTGTCGCAGCAAAATCGCAGCCGTTTTTGGCGATCATCGGGTGACCTCGGATGCCGGGGTGTTAGTATTGCGAGAAGTCGACCAGCGCATCGGACTGATTGATGCCCTCACTGATGCCATGGTAGGCTGCCGCCACGCTTTCTATGTGCGGCACGACGTCTCGGAGATGGCCGCTCGAACGGTCTTTCAGATCGCTTTGGGGTATGAGGACGCCAACGATTGTGACACCCTCAAAGGGGACCCCGTGTTGAACATCGCCGCGGAACGTCATCCGCTCGATGGTGCGGACCTGGCGAGTCAGCCTCAAAGCAATGGGGGCGCGGAAAGCAGGGCGCGGTCGTCGTCGGTCAAGGGACGGTTGGCAATGCGTCGGCAATGGGCGCGGAACATTCGAGCAGTGCGGTCCCATGTAAAGCTCGCCACTCTCCTCCTGCCCCGTTCCACGAGTGTCTTGCAGAGCGCATCGTCGGTCCAAAGGCGGAAGATGGCATCTGCGATTTCCTCGGGCCCGCCTGGGCCCAAAATCAGCGCCCGCGCTCCAGAGGTGGCAGGTACACACCCTCTGCCGCCACGCCCAAGCGGTCGGGAAGACCTGACCGACGGCTAAAGCTGATGGTATGGCCCCGTGTTCCTCCAGCAACTGCGGAAGGGTTCAAACTCGTCCAGCAGGCCGAAGACGCCCTGGACGTAGTCCTTCCCGGTGAAGCGCAAGGCCCGTTCCCGGCCCCTCCGGACAAGCTCCGCTCGCAGGTCGGGATTTCCATGCAGCATCCTGATTGCGTCAGCGAGCTGCTCCGGATTCCTCGGGTCAAAGAGCAGCGCCGCATCGCCGAGCTGTTCCTCGGCACCGGACACCCTCGAGGCAATCACGGGGCAGGCCAACGCGAACGCTTCGAGCGGGGGAAGATTGTCCGGTCCAAAGTAGGAGGCGTATGTCAAAGCAAAGGCACTCTTATACAGGGCGACCAAGTCCCCTGAGGGAACAAATCCCAGAAAGTGAACGCGATCGGACAGTTTCAGCTTGGCGGTAAGAGTACGAATGTATTGCAGGTTTCCCTTATCCGATCCAACGAAGACGAGGTCCAAAAGAATGTCATAACGTTCACGCAATAACCGTGCGGCGCGCAGTAAACTTGCATGATTCTTATGCGGCCAGAACTGAGCCGGGTAGAACAGAAAATCCGCTTTCAAATCATACCTATTAAGAACAGCCGTCGGATCGGCGGAATGACCATTCAACGCAAAACGTGGGGTCGGGTGAGGTAACACCCGAACTCGCTCAGCAGGAATGCCATAAAAACGCACGACCTCTTGTTTCCCTGCCGCCGTGCCAACGATCACGTAAGCGGCTCGCCGGAGGACCGTGGCGTAAGCACTTTCACGTTGCTGCCACTGCTCGGCTGCACTCACCTCCGGGAAGAAGGGCTGTAGACGGTGCTGCAAATCCCAAACGGTCGCAATGTACGGTATATCCAGTACCAATTGGCCTGGCCCCAACGACCAAAACACATCAATTGCATGGTGCTTCACTCTGTTCAACCAGTAGTTTTTGTAAGCAGTTCTCAAGTCGAATGGGCTAAAGGGGTGGCGCAACTTTCGCCTAATGAGTCGCAATAACTGCCGAGAAGCACCGAGAGCTTTTCCCAGATAGGTCGTTTGAAGGAATACAAACTCAAGATTCCCAACGGCCGTTTGCTGCTCAGCTATTGCCTTGCTGCCACTGAACACGACAAAGGTATGGGGACTGCTCTCCGCAACCTCCAGCAGCGACTGGAATATGTCGTCCTGATACGTGTACCCGCCGCCCCACTTCGGGTCACAGGGCGTGTAGAAGATTGCAACTCTCATGATTGCTTCGTCTGCCGGGATTTGCAACTGACCTTTTGGGCTACTGCGAGGATATGCCATGAATCCTCGCAAATCGGGGCATCCCAACAAAAACCCGAGAACCACCTGATTGGCTTGAAATTCGCAGACTCCAACATAAATGCTACCTCCTGAATAAGGAAGTACCGGTTCTTCTGGACCTCCTGCAAGAAAACATAGCATCCATCGGGCCTAAATTCATAGATGCTGTAATTGACTCTGGCAAGTTGCCTTTCGATGTTCAGTGTCGTCTCGGAGATACGAAGTATTTTGCTCCCTTCAAATTCCCACCTGCGGACACGGACAGGCTCAAAGTGGACTAACATGGCTGCCGCGTGCCAGAACTCAAATATAAACAAGCCACCAGGTCGAAGATGTCTGTATACACCGTTCAGAACATTGATTAGGGCTTCATTTGTCTCAACATATCCTATGGAGTCGAAAAGGCAGACTGCGCAGTCAAATACTTCGCCGGCAAGTCTTAGGTCCCGCATGTCCGAAAACCGGAAGTCTACGCCGGAGGCAAGCACGGCTGCTTTCCGCTTCGCTTGCTCCAACATATCGTTGGAATAGTCCGTGGCAACGACCTGATAACCCAACTTCTCGAAGCCGAACGAATGCTGGCCTGTTCCACAGGCCAGTTCAAGTAAGCGCGAGACATGTAGAGGGCTCAACTCTTGGATGCAACGATGCACAAAAGACGCTTCGTCGCCATACGGCTTGTCCGCATAGAATAGATCGTAAAGCTCTGCGTGTCGGCCAGCGTATGCGCTCATCGTCCAGATCGCGAAAGAGTCTCAAGTACGCTTATAGAGGAATCCTGCCGTAATGGTTCTGACCAGGCAAGGTCCGATCCGAGTGGTCTCATCTCTTTCTTCCTCAAACAGGTATTCACAGCAGTATGACCTCGATAGGATTTGCCGGACGGCGCCGAGGGGGTTTACCACCATGGGTTGGCAGGCTACGCCGGAGTGCTCCGCGCTTTCGAGGGGGCCCGGGCCGTGATCGCTTATCCGTGTGGTCTGTGCCGTGAACACAGGCTTGGCACAGTTGGCCCCAAGGACAGTTCGTGTCAAATAGATCCAATCAGCTCTCGTATCGGTCCAGGACTGCAACGCCTGTGCACCGTTCGGCAGGTACTGCAATACACCGGATGCAAGCACCAGATTGGGCCGCTGATCTGCGGTCGGCCCCAATGCTTTGGCCAAATCTTCAAAAAAGTGAAGTGGTCCGGACTGGAAGCGTCTTCTCCCTTCCATCGCCATGCCAGCTGTCTCCACAACATTCCATTTTCCTATAAGACCGGGGAGCACATGACCCAATATGAAGAAATTGGCCCCGCATGCCCCCCCAACATCAATCACGCTAAGCGGTTCCCCCTGGAAGACATGCCGAAGGACAAACATGTTCTGTATGGTCTGGCGCCCGGAAACTGATTTTTCTAACCCGCCCTTTGCCAGTGCTTGGCGCAGTTGGACTGCCTTGCGTGAGACCATCTGTGTGATGTCTTGATCCTCGTAACCTTTTGTACTCGCACTGGCATGTGCAAAGCTTTCATAGCGGGGGAAGCGTCGAACGTGGTCTGTCTGTTTCAGGATGCGGCGCAATAGCTGAGTCAAGCTCGCTTTATCTCTCACTTTAGCCCTGTTCACCTCCCCGCGCGCCGGACGCTGTTGACGACTTGGAGAATGTTTTCGTCTGAAAGGGTGTGCGTGGAGGGCCAATATAGGCCCGTCTCCCAAAGGCGATCGGCGACCGGACATGGTACATCCCGAAAGCCGGGCCGTGCGCGCAGAAACGGCTGTTGATTCATCGGGCAGAAGAAGGTGCGTGTCTCGATACCATCGGCTGCCAGCCGCTTCGCAAGTTGATCTCGGGTGATGCCAAACTTTGGTTTGACGACAACAGCGTACATCCAGTAAACGTTAAATGCCCAATCCAATTCTGTCGGCAACTGCAGACCCAGGATGCCGTTAAGATGGCGATGATAACTGTGGGCCATGCGACGTTTACCCGCGATGACCTGGTGAATCTTCCTGAGCTGAGCCAGTCCCATCGCCGCTTGATAGCCGGTCATCCGGAAGTTATAGCCGGGCTCCTCGTGTCTGAAGCGCGGCTTGGTGAAGGCGAGGTTTCTCAGCAGGCGTAGTTTCTCTGCCAAGTCAGCATCATTCGTCACCACCATGCCCCCCTCGCCGGTGGTGATGATCTTGTTAGCGTAGAAGCTGAAGCATCCCATCTGGCCGAAGCTGCCCGTCATTCGACCCCGCACAGTGGCACCGTGGGACTCGGCACAGTCTTCAATCACCATCAGGTTGTGCCGGTGGGCAATCTCAAGGAGACGATCCATGTCCACGGGGTGGCCGAACAGGTGCACCGGAATAATTGCTTTGGTTTTGGGGGAGATGAGCGCTTCGACAAGATCCAGATTGAGGTTCCAGGTGACTTCCTCGGAGTCCACCGGGACTGGAACAGCACCGTTGTGGTAGGCGGCCAGGGCTGTTGCGATGTTGGTGGAAGCGCTCACCAGAACTTCGTCACCCGGGCCGATGCCCGCAGCCGCAACCGCCAGGTGCAGTGCAGCGGTACCACTGCTCACAGCCACTCCGTACCGACATCCGCAATAGTTGGCGAACGCCCTTTCAAAATCGGGAATGCAGCGACCAAACATGCCGGAAATTTCGCCACGGCGCAGCGCCTCGACCACTGCGCTGATTTCTGCTTCACCGATGTCAGGTTCGAAGACAGGAATCATCTTCTACCTTCACCTCAACCTTGTCGTACCCAACCCCGAGGAAAGGCCCTTGCTTGACACTAATGCACTGCATGTCCTCGATCACACGAATGGCATGCACACCGTGGATGAGTACAATCGCATCACCAGGATTAAGGACGACCTCTTCCAGGAGATCCCCTTCGTCGCTCAGGAGCAACACCGCCACCACGCCACGCTGAACAACAAACATTTGCTGCAGATCCTCCACCTGGCGTGTAAATGGCCTGTGATAATGCGGCGGCTCAACAAAACCCGCCCCGTGGGCGAGTAGGCCAAACTGAAAAGAAGACTCAGGGGGAGAAAAGAAGGTAGTTTTTTCTACCCTGATATTTGCCCTGATGATTTCTGCGTAACGAACTCCCTTATGCTCAACAACTTCAACAGACATAGGTATCGATCTCTCCCGTTAGGCTGTCATCAGTTTCACTAATCTTTCAGCCGTACTTAGCATCAGAACTTGACCTTATCTAGTTCCTGTATCTGCACAATTCTGTCCAGCTCAACGTGATATACCGGCATCTCGGCAATCACCTTCAAACGGTCTGCTCCGCTCAAAAAGGAGAGTTTTCCCTGTCTGTCACGGGAATCGCGAAACTTTGATTCGACGTATCCCTCCTCAACAGTCAACGGTTTCACAACCCCAAGACGCCCCTTTTTGACGAAGTAGGCATTATTTCCCCCACTACAGCAACCTACAAACTGGTATCCCTTACGCTCGGCAAGCAGGTAAAGCGCCTTAAGAGAAGCACCCCAAAATTGGTAAGAGAAATGGGTGATGGCTCTGTCGAATTGTGCATCATAGGGCACTGTGACCGCGTGTCTGCAACCAAAATGACTGTTGTATTCGACTATCACAGTAGCTGGGTCTACAACCTCAATGGCATCCCAGATCCAGTAGTCGTTGCCATCGATGTCGATGCTCAGGAGGCCGATCTCGCCGACAAACCCATTATCTGTAAATAGCTGGTTAATGTTGTCCCTATTCACAAAGGCACAGACGGCCGTCAAGTCGTGCCGCCAGTGGATGGCATCTTGCTTGATATATTTGATATTCTTCTCGCTACCATCCATCACCAACCCAGTCCAGTTATCGTTCAATACCAGAAACCGGGTGTTGGATTCGGTGTAATTTCCAACTCCAAATTCTATGAATGTTTTATTTGGGATATCCACACCGTTGACCAAGTATTGGATGATCCCATCGTCCCCGAATTGGGAGAAGACCTTGAACTCCGCATCATGGATATTCCCATAGACGCCGTTGGTCTTTACCTGGTGAACCAGGTTTTTACCGTGAAGCAGCTTGAGGTCCTCAAGCTGGTGTCGCTGTGCGGTCAAAATCGGGGAAAGAGCACAGTTGATCCCGCCCCGAATAAGCCGCTTTATGCCCAAGGTTGTGGCCCTCCTGTCAACTCTGGTGACGCGTGAATTGACGCTCGGCATGTTGTTTCGTGGCAAGCAACCGCCGCGCAAAGGTTGAAGCCTCGCGGCGGGCGAAGCGGTACACACGCCTGGGCACGGTTGGCCGCTTCCCGCAGGCCTTCTGCCAAAGCCGAGAGCACTCCGGGTTTTCTACCGGCTCGGGCCAAGGGTCAGGAATTGGCGGACAGGGTTTGAGCGGCGGATTGGCCCATTTGCTGCCATCGCTCGCGTTTGTAGCCTGAGCATCGAAGCCAATGTGCTCCACCATGCTCCAGGGCGGGCGCAGACATAGACCCCGGTTCAGGATATGCCAGTGCAGCCAACGTACCGCCCAGATGTTCTGCCGCAGTTCCGACTCGGCCATGCCCATCAGATCCGCCCCATAGTGATAGACGTCGATGCCTTTTCCCTTGCACCTGTCCATGAGGGTCCTGGCGTCCTCCTGCATTCCCTCCCACGCTCTGGCCAAGGTGCCCCATACCAAGCACTCCGCCCGGCCATCGAGGTAGGCTTGCTCGCCGACATTGCCCGGCGTGACGATGGGATGGGTCCAGCCGGTCACGCTCATGACACGAGGTTCCTGCCGGTAGTGTTCCAGCGCCGCGCAGAGATAGGCATACGTGCCGCGTACGCACACAAGGTCGTCCTCAAAGATAATCGCGGCGTCGTGTTTGCTCAAGACCTCGGTCACACCGGTGAGGATGGAGCGTCCCAGCCCCAGGTTCGTTTTCCGTTCGCAGAGCACCACCTCGCACCAGTCTATGCCTCGCAGGATTTGGCGCACCTCAGCTACGGCAGCCGCTTTGTCCGGGGTGCGCGGGCCGTCGCCAAAAGCGTAAATCAGCGGCACCTTGTTCTCCCGCAGGCAATCCAGCGTCCGGCGCAGGTGGTCTGGGCGGGCGTACGCGAAGAGGATGACCGGAATCGGGTGATTCATGGGCATACAAGCAGGTCGGCTGAAGCTTTCTTACACACCCCCTGACGGAACGTCACCTCGTTTGATATTGCTCCAACCACATGCAAAATCGCCGCACTATGCGCAACTGCAGCCTGATCGTCTTACGCAGCAACGGAGACCTGATCTGGTTGCGCAGGATGTCAACCCTCCTGATGCACCGCCGCCAAACTTCCTGCAAGCTTCTCTTGTTGAGCCTTGCCTTTGAAAAGCGACAGGCACATCTGATACTACTCCGAACCCTATACAGTAGGCGACTTGATGCCACAACGTTTACCCCATGGCATATCTCGAATGGAAATCCGCCAGGCCAAAGATACTCTCCGCGCGCACCCGCATTTGCTCTTCGTAGGGCGCATTTTCCAGCCCGGCGTTCTGTGCGTAGAGCCAGCATGGGAAGTGAAGATAGTGGGTGTTCAGGATGACGAACTTCATAGTCTAACATGATTCAATCGTTGTTTCGCCACTGCAAGGCAGTGGTAGACACGCTGCAGGTCAAGTTGGCCGTCAAGCCACCGGCCGTTTATTAGATCGTACAAGTAATAGCCAGCGGAGAACAATTCCTGTCTTCCGGTCCAACCACTGTCATTATGAAATTCCACGAGCACCAAGGGCTTAGATTCCCGCAAAAGGCGCCTCATTCCGCAAAGAGCCAGCGCCTCTGCTCCTTCAATATCGATTTTAACGAAGTCCACGCGCAATCCTCGACGGAAATAGGCATCCAATGAGGTTGCTGGGACCTCTGATTCAGGTTCGGTCAGATTGCCCTCCACATCATGACCCACAATGTTCCATTCGCAAGAAGAATGCCAACGTCCAGGGAACAGCATCACCCGACAACAGGTTCCGTCTGAAATAGCCATATTCTCCACCCGCACACGCGCCTCATAGCCATTGATTCTCACGTTAGAGCGAAGTTGCTCTGCATTTTCCGCGTGTGCTTCGAAGGCAATCACATGCCCATGTTCGCCCACAAGCCTGGCCAAGAGTAAGGTGAAGTAACCCACGTGCGCACCTATATCGACACAGACCCATCCCGGCTGCACGATCCGCATGATGGTCCCGCAAACTTCGGGCTCATAGCTCCCTTCATGATAAGAGCGAATGTATTTGGCCTGCATCCGACAACCGGCCAGAGGACCAACCAACGGATAGCCACGGACTTCGAAATAGCGGTGGAACAGAGGTCTTAGCACTCGGCGTATCGCCCTGGGGAAGTGCCTATCCCATTTGCGGACCCATTTAAGGCTCACGTTCCACCCTCCAAAAATGTCGATAAAAGTTAAAGAAGAACCCCTCAGGAGATAACCACTGTTCCCAAAGTCTTCGGCATTCATGCTGCAAATGTCCGAAGTCCTGAGGTGAGAGATTACTATGGAAATTGGCCAGTTTTTCCGCAATTAGCGGGAGCTCGCTTTCATCTACCCAAACACAATACTTCTTCCATTCAATATCAACATCATAAGGGAGAACGCAGTCTGTATTGATGAAGACCGGGATCCGTCCACAGCACAGTGTCTCATACAGACGATAAGAGAAGTTCCCAGCTCCGCGAGCACAGAGGATATAATCACTCTCCACCATGTTATGCACATACTCTAGCCGCACCCTATGCATCAAAACGGGATCCTCACGTCCGTTTGGCAAGAGGGCTCCTCCAAGGAAGCGATGTCTAATGATGAAATTGGTTCTCACTAGAGGGCTTCTTGACAAAAGTCTTAGAGCTTTCGCCCGGATGACGTGACCTGGGGCCGATTTTGAGGATACAGCGTCTGTTCTCTTTGTAATCCGCGCAAGACCTGCACCCCTGCGTAGGATATCTTTCACTGTGCGCCCCAGTCTGACTTCCAAAGTATGCGCGTAGCCACAAAAACCAACGACAGGCTTCTCACGCTTGGGTCGCACAGGCAGTTTCGCACCAAGATATTTTTCGACAAAGTCTTCGCTCCACGCTGGCATGGCAAACTCATTCGGCTTTCTCTTGGAGTGATAAAGCGACGTACGGAAGACTACCGCATTCTCGAAGGATACATCTTGATCTGAATCGCTGCAAAAGAAGATAATTAACCGTTTTCCTACTTGTTTTGCCTTCTCTGCAAAAGAGTTGGCGAGGCTTCGTGCTGCATCGCTCTGCATAACGCGCTCCCAGGGAGGCGGCATAACGGCGAAATCGGCGTCCATCAGAGACGACATCTCGAAGAAGGAACTGCCTTTTTCTACGAAGCGGTCAAAACGCCCGCTTTCCGGAGACCTGGGATCTTCCGGATTCTTCCCCCAAAAAGGATATAGCATTACCGAATGTCCTATCCCTTCAGGAAGACATCTCCTGTCAGAGAAGATCTTCAATTTCATGGCTGCTTCTGCTCCTCATGGGGCTGCTTCTGGAACGTCGGATGATGGTGTAAACCAATCGCCTGTCATGTTCGTTACCCCTCCGAAGGAGATGAAACCGACACGAAGTGCCTGTCAAATCGTGCTTGGACTCTTTCGATCACAGTTCCATGAATATCATCCGCCTCAAACAACCGCCGCTGCGGCGACCGTTTCCTAAACATCTGGCTTCCCGTAAACCTATATGTCCGATAGACTAATCGTCCCTCTCCATGCATCTCCAAGACGACCATACCAGCTCCGCTCTAATTATCGAATGCCAAATGAAACCTTTCGGCTGAATTTCCATGAAACGAAGCGCTGCGCTCATCGATAACTTACCAGATGGTGCCAGGAACGAAAGCAGGCCCTTAGAAACCGTATAAGTGGCCTTGTAGTTGGAACCAGAACCGGCAAGGACTGCCAACGCCTCCGCATGTACCTGTACGCAAGCGCCGGCCGTGGTGCTTGCGACTTAATTACGTGAGTTGCATCTAAAAGAGTAAAGAAATGGTCTCGCGTGCCCATCAGCTTGCGATTTCGGTCGGCTTCGACTCCTTCCCACATTTCGCCCCCTTGGTTTGGCACATGGGTGTAGTCATGGTTCTGATGAATGGCGGTCACAACCCTCGTGACGTCAACGACAGGGATACCGAGCTTACGAGCCCTATAGATAAACCAATTGTCCCATCCCGGTCTGCCAACAACAAATGGGGGGAACTTGGCTATGACACTATCCCGCGGAAACACAAAGTAGTCGCCTCCGGACGGGGGATGCCGCGCGCCTCGCCTGGCAACATACGTTCGCAATCGATCTTCCCAATTGGGCTGCTGAAAGTCCCACGGGATCGCTAGATCCAGGTCCCAACGCTGGCCCACCACCAGGAAGCTTTGGAACCGGATGCGTTGTATAACTCGTAGAAGATCGCTCAATAAGATTATGTCAGCGTTGGCGTAGCATAGGAGCGGATGGCTGGCTATCTGCTTCACCTGGTCAAACGCTGAATTCAGGAAAGGCGTACCGTGTTCGTTACGGTCAACATGAGGAATGAACTTCGCCCCAAACTGGGAAGCAGTTTCCTCACTCCCTAGCTCGTCTCCGCACAGAACGATCTCACACTTCGGATGCAATAGAAACCAACTGTGGATGGCGTTACGTTGGATGATCCCAACATGTCCCCTAAAAGGTTTTGGTATAGAAAAGATGGTTAGCATCGCTCAGACTCTTGCTCGCCGGAGCACAAAGCAGCCTAACCCGTAGAGTCGCGGTTGGGGTTCTCTTGCCAATGCGTCCTGTTTATCGCTCAGGACCCACTGATTCCGATTGTTCTTCACCCAATACTGCTCTCTTTCTAGGGCGTAGCCGTCAAGCAACCTGGGCAGCCGCTTTGCCCCGTAAACACGATGCAGTGGTGCAAAATTCGAATCCTTGCCGACCGGGATTGTTAGCAGCATGACACCATGAAG
Organism: bacterium; assembly: GCA_030691545.1. Taxonomy (GTDB): domain Bacteria; phylum Auribacterota; class JABMQX01; order JABMQX01; family JABMQX01; genus JAUYEE01. The sequence goes on from JAUYEE010000035.1 coordinate 20,344, forward strand.
CCTCATCAGGTTACGCAGGCGATTCATCGCTTCAAGGTCACCGTCAAGTCGGTTTGCGGCCACCCCATACCGCCCGGCCAGCCCAACGTGTTCCACTGTCGAGCAATTGATGACGAGGGCGAAATTCTCCTTGGGTAATGGGACTTCCAAAATATCACCACGGATGAAGCACAGGTGGCGATGCACATAAGTCCAGTGGACAGGTTGTAGGTCTACAGCCGTCACGTTGAAGCCTCGCTGGGCGGCAATAAGGGCAAGATGGTTACCGCCTGGTCCGAAGTCTAGTGCCTCACCTGGCCCTGAAGGCATCTGTGAGGCGACCCACGACCACTCGATATCGCGGTCGCCAAGGAGATTCACAGTTGCACGCTTCTCCGCAGTCAGGGAAACGAGCTTGCGTTTCAGCGTGCGTAACGCGCAGCACAGCCCTTGTGGCAAATGAAGTGGCACTGTTAGAGCGATTCGATGTGTTCTCATCGCTCAAGGCCCAAACGGGTCCTCGTGGTCGTCAAAAAGAGATTTGGCGCCACTAAAAACGGACCAATGAGTGCAGGTGGTTACAAAAGCCAGCCGATGGTCAACGTTGAAACCCGTGCCGCAAACGTCGCAGGTCAGTACTTCAAACGTCGCAGCGCCCTCAACTTCGTCTATTCTTTCCTGGTGTGGAAGTGAGAGCAAACAGTTGACTCTATACGTGCCTACTGCCAGAGGCAAGTGGGGAATACGGCATTCTATGCAGCCGCTGCTATCGGTTGGCTTAATTAATACAGCGCCCTGTGGGCTCGATGAGGCGTACAGAACTCTGTCACCTGTCAGAGTAGAGATCACCCACTCGATCGCAAAGTAGCGGTGCCCAGTGTTGAGCACTCGGAAATAAAAGCGCATAATCATTGCATCGCCATAGCGGAAATGTCTTGTTGGTTGTGCGCTCCCGTTAAGCAATTCGAGTCTTGTCAAGCGGATATCCCTCCCCCCTGTGACACGCGGCATTTGCTCAACGTTAACGCCTTGATCAATAAAGGACGATGCCGTCAGATAAGCAGCAATTGAATCAGCTACTATGCCGTCCATCCGCAGTTGCCCATTGTCAAGCCAGATTGCACGCTTGCATAAGCCTCGCACAGCCCCCATATTATGACTCACGAACAACACCGTCCGCCCGCCCTTTGCCACCTCTCCCATGTTGCCAAGGCACTTTTTCTGAAAAGCCGCATCCCCCACCGCCAGCACCTCATCCACCAGCAATATTTCCGACTCCAGATGGGCGGCGACGGAAAAGGCCAGGCGTACGTACATGCCACTGGAGTAACGCTTAACGGGGGTGTCAATCAATTTCTCGATCTCCGAGAAGGCGACGATGTCGTCGAACTTACACTCTATTTCTTTCCTACTCATCCCGAGAATAGCTCCATTCAGGAAGATGTTCTCCCGCCCGGTCAGTTCAGGGTGAAACCCAGTCCCCACTTCGAGGAGACTCGCGACGCGACCGCGGATTCTGACCTCGCCTTCGGTCGGTTCAGTGATCCTTGATAGGACCTTCAGTAACGTGCTTTTCCCCGCGCCATTGCGCCCAATGATGCCGACAACCTCCCCTTGCTGCACCTCGAGGGAAACGTCCTTCAGCGCCCAAATCATTTCATCTGGAGAAGGCTTTTGGCCGAACCGCCGCAGCCGACGAAATGGCGCTGTGAGGCCTTGCACGAGACTGTCACGAAGGCAGCCGTACCTTTCCTTGACGCCAATTCTGTACTGCTTGCTCAGGTTTTCTACCCTTATTACTGTCTCACTCATCTTTCGTTCTTGCGATCACTCCTGAGCTATCAGATGACATCTGCGAAATACCTTTCCGTCCGGCGGAAGTAAATGAGCCCGCCCATAAACACCGCGAAGACAATTATGCACGATATGCTCAACGAGGACCAAGGGATAGGCCTGTGTCCGAGGGTGCATGCCCGGAAGGCTTCAATCAGCCCTCCCATAGGATTCAGCGCCATGATCCAGGCGTATTTTTTCAGCAGCGTTGTCGGATAGATGACAGGTGTGCAGAACATCCATAGCTGAATAAGAAATGGGATGGCGTATCTTATATCCCGATATTTCACATTCGACGCAGAGAGCCATAACCCCACCCCTATCGCCAGAATGTACGTGAGAAGCGCGAGAACGGGGAAGAGCATCAAACCAATACTCGGAACGAACCCGTAGTAAGCCATTAGCCCGCCCAGAACGGTCAATGCTATGACGAAGTCCACCAGTCCGGCGGTCGCGGCGCCCATGGGAATGAGCGGTCGCGGGAAATAGACCTTCGTGATGAGGTTTTGACTCCCTATCAGACTATCGCCCGCTTGGGTGACGGCATGGGAAAAATACGTCCAGGGAAGCAGACCCGCATACACAAAAATCGGGTAAGGAACACCATCCGAAGGCATTTTGGCCAAGCGGCCAAAAAAGAGCGTGAAAACGACCATGTTGAGAGTCGGTTGGATAATCGCCCATAACGCCCCCAGGACAGTCTGTTTGTAGCGGACTTTGATGTCTCGCCAGGTGAGAAAGTAGAGCAGCTCCCGGTATGCCCAGAGCTCCTTCAGGTCAATCGCAAGCCACCCCCGCCGCGGGCGGATGACCGTCTCTGGGAGCGAGGAAACGGACGGGGCGGTTGCCTCCCGTGCCGGGGCAGGTGCTGCGACTACAGTTTCGTTCAAGGCCACATCAGTTGACATCAGAGCCGAGTGGGCTTGCCTTCTTCATCACGTGTGGGAACTGTTTTCGGTTCGTGCTGGCGGGTCGGCTTCTTGCTTTTTAGGTTCGGTCACCCCCGAATCCATTCTGCCGCGCGGGAGCCGACCTTTCGCGCTGCTCTCCTTGCCTCAGTGTACCAAGATATTGTTTCGCCGAGTCCCTTGCTGAAAGATGTCCTTCCTTCAAAGCCGAAGAGGGTTCTGGCGCGGGAGGTGTCGAGGCGGCGGCGGGGTTGGCCGTCGGGTTTGGAGGTGTCATAGATGAATTTGCCTTTGAAGCTGGTGAAATCCGCGATCATCTTGACGAGCTCGGCGATGGTTATCTCGAAGCCGGCGCCGAGGTTGACCGGGTCGGAGTCGTTGTAGAATTCGGTCGCGAGGAGGATGCCTTCGGCGGCGTCTTCGACGTAAAGAAATTCGCGAGAAGGTTTGCCCGTCCCCCAGACTACGATATGGTTGTCGCCATTCTCGACTGCTTCGACGCATTTCCTGATGAGAGCGGGAACGACGTGCGAAGATTCCGGGTCGAAATTGTCGCCCGGACCGTAAAGGTTCACCGGCAGAAGAAAGATCGAGTTGAAGCCATATTCTCTCCGGTACGCTTGGCTCTGCACAAGGAGCATTTTTTTAGCGAGGCCATAGGGGGCGTTTGTCTCTTCGGGGTATCCATTCCAGAGGTCCTGCTCCTTGAACGGAACGGGAGTGAATTTCGGATAAGCGCAGATTGTTCCGATCGCGACGAACTTCTCGATTCCTCTCAGTCTCCCCTCCTCCATGAGCTGGACACCCATAATCAGGTTCTCGTAGAAGAACTTGCCCGGGTGTTCCCGGTTGGCTCCGATGCCCCCGACGACCGCGGCTAAATGAATGACGATGTCGGGATTTGAATCATCGTACATGCGCCGAATGTCCTCGAGGCGGACGAGGTCGTACTCCTCAATCAAAGGAACGAAGACGTTCTTGCAGCCTCGCTCATCCAGCTTCTTGACGACATAGCGGCCAAGAAATCCCGCCCCGCCGGTGACAATCACCCGACGATGTGCCCAGAATTCCCAATTTGGCTTGAACCGGTTGTTATGCTCTTCCATTTGTGGGTACTTCGGCTTTCGCCCCACTGGTGACCTTCGGTTCCTAATAGGATGTGTGAGAGGATTGTTTCGCAATGGATCGCCCGTTTAGCTCGTCGTCCAACAGCTCGATATCCGCATCCACCATCAACTTGACAAGATCGTGGAACCTCGTTTCGGGTTCCCAGCCCAGAAGTCTGCGGGCTTTCGACGCATCACCCATGAGGACATCCACTTCTGCCGGGCGGCGATATCGTTCGTCGAGCTGAACGCAATCCTGCCAGTCCAGCCCTGCATGGGCGAAGGCTTCCGTGACGAACTCTCGTACGGAATGCGTTTCCCCAGTGGCGATGACGAAATCATCCGGCTCGTCCTGTTGGAGCATGAGCCACATGGCTTCGACGTATTCTGGAGCATATCCCCAGTCCCGCTTGGCATCGAGATTGCCTAAGTACAGCGTGTTTTGCAGACCAGCCCTGATCCGAGCGACGGCCCGGGTGATTTTTCGTGTAACAAAAGTCTCTCCGCGTCGAGGTGATTCGTGATTGAACAGGATCCCGTTGCACGCGAACAACCCATAACTCTCGCGATAGTTCACCGTCGCCCAGTAAGCAAAAACCTTAGCACATCCGTAAGGGCTACGCGGATGGAAAGGCGTTTTCTCTGTCTGGGGGATTTCCTCTGCCTTGCCGAACATCTCGCTGCTGGAAGCCTGGTAGAATTTCGCATTCACTCCGCTTTCGCGAATCGCCTCGAGAATCCGGATTGTCCCAAGGCCGGTGACATCAGCGGTATATTCGGCGGTGTCAAAGCTCACACGGACGTGGCTTTGGGCGCCGAGATGATATATCTCACCTGGACATATCTTGTAGAGCAGCCGAGTGAGTCCCACGGAATCTGCGAGGTCGCCGTAGTGCAGGAAAAACCTTGTGCCTGCGATATGCTGGTCCTGGTACAGGTGGTCAATGCGGCCCGTGTTAAATGTGCTTGCCCGGCGGATGATGCCGTGAACCTCGTAGCCCTTCGCCAGTAACAGCTCCGCCAAGTAGCTCCCATCCTGACCGGTTATTCCCGTTATCAAAGCCCGTTTCATTGGCTACTCCCACAAGACCCAAGCAGAATCAGCCAGCCCGTCATCATTTCCAACACGGGGGTGGCAGCTCGGTCCGATGATTGTTATCCGCGATCCCACAGAAACCCCTTCCGGATGCAGACGGGATACAAGTCAAAAATTGCGAGTCGTGAGCTCTGCTTACCTCAGCCATCCGCGGAGGATCAAAGGATAGCGAATTCTCTCTGTTTCCGTCAGATCGCCACGACGTTGGGATTCGGTCGTCCGCTGCTCTACCCATCGTCTTCGTCAATCCCCTGCCCGCTGGCGGTTCTGCGCAAGGTGTGCGGCCGTAGAGGCGGGATGCCGCCCCCGGCGGCCGAAATCCACCAGCGGGCAAGGGAATCTTCTCATCCAGAGGACAAACCTGACACAGCCTTTTGGTTGCGAGAGGTCTCCAAGAGCCGCACCCTGCCGCAGCGATGTAGCCTTGCTCCTTTGCACAATCTCGAGTCAACTTCTGGGCAAAACGGAAAGAAGTCTCAAACAGCTTCTCTATCCTTTCTCATTGTGCCCTTGTGCCCAGGGTCCAAGTTTTGAGAAGGGGCGGGCGAACACTTCGATCGCGGGAACCTTGCAAGGGGGTCCTGAACAGCAGCACAGGTTTCAATCAACAGTGCCCGCCCGCTTGAGCTCATGTATTGCCTTTTGTCGGGGAAGTGGGGAAACGTCCTGAAAACACTTTCTCCCGGGAGACTATGCAAAAGTCCTGCACGAGACATCTGACGGGGCCCCTGCACAGCTCCGCCCTCTCAGTTACATCGCTTCGGCGAAGGAACCTTCTTTCTTGAACCATCCAACCGCGTCGGGACCCCCGAATCTCAGCCCGCCGCCCATTGAAAACTGGGGGGACGGGTCTTATCCTGAATGTGTCCCGTCGGTCGGAAAATCGGTCATGCTCGACCGAGCTACGACCTGTTCCCGTCTCACTGTCGAGGGACCGCGCGCCCTATTCGGCAGGATCCCTCGGCATAGCCAGCGCCCACACAGGGATGAGCTGGAGAAAACAGCCGTTGGCTGAATCAGCTTTTCACACCTGCAAATCGTGACATCGTACCGGTCCTGCCGCACCGCGCTGCGGGACAGGATGGGCAGGATAAGATGAGCGGTTGATAAACAACCCAGCAGTGTTCGAAACCGCACACCTGGCGCCTATCCGAAAATATTGTGAGCAACATGTGTGCCCGCAAAGGAGTGAAGGACTCGCCGTGAGGATCGTTCAGTGGAATTGATTCTGCTATGGCAGGTTACAAGCGAGTTTATTTCCTCCATCTCCCCTTCCGGCGCCAACTTCTCCTCGCGCTACCGCCCAGAAGCGCAGAAGGAGCTCCACAGTTTCGCAGAGATTCCTCAACAGAATACGCGGGCAGGGAACCCTGCCAGGGCTCTCGCACCGTATGGCATCCGCACGCTATGCGACATCGGGTATCGCTCAGGACCGATGCGGCAACGAAGCCACGGGGTAGCACGAGACGCTTCTCGGGCATGCGCGAGGC
>JAUYEE010000063.1 GCA_030691545.1 bacterium
CGACCCGCGCGCCCGGCGACCTGCATGATGTGCTGGAACGTCCTTTCCCCGGCACGGAAGTCGTTGATATGCATAGAGGTATCGGCGGAGATGATTCCGACGAGGGTGACGTTCTCGAAGTGCAATCCCTTGCTAATCATCTGCGTGCCGAGGAGAACGTCTGCTTTGCCGACCTTGAAGTCGCGCAGGATGCTGAAATGGGAGTCTTTCTGCCGGGTTGTGTCGTAGTCCATCCTCAGAATCCGCACCTGCGGAAAGACTTTCTTCAAAGCCCGCTCCACCTTCTGTGTCCCCACGCCGTGATAGGCGAGGGTGCTTTGCTTGCAGGCGGGGCAGACGCTGGTCACCGGCATCGTGTGGCCGCACAGGTGACACAACAACTTCTCGTCGTCCTTATGGTATTTCATGGGAACGCTACAGTGCTCGCACTCGAGCACTTCCCCGCAGCTCCGGCAGTTCAGCGCTGTCGAATAGCCTCGCCGATTGAGGAAAAGCATCACTTGCTCTGACCTCTCAAGTCTCTTTTCAATGGCATTCAGGAGGATGTCGGAGAAAATTGGGTATCTTTTCTGTTTCTCCGCTTCCTTGCGCATGTCCACAACAATCATTCTTGGGAGCGGATGGTCGTCCACTCGCTTCGAGAGGCAACCCAGACGGTAACAGCCGCTCGCCGCCATGCAAAAAGACTCCAGCGAGGGGGTCGCGCTCCCTAAGACGACCACCGCGTTCTCGTTCCGCCCCCGGTAAACCGCCACGTCCCGAGCGTGATACATCGGCGATAGTTCTGATTGCTTGTAGCTCGGATCGTGTTCCTCATCCACAACAATCAGACCTAAGTTTGGCGAGGGGGCGAAAACCGCAGATCGGGCGCCCACGGCGATTTTAGCGGTTCCGGTGCAAATCTTGTGCCACTGATCGTGTCTTTCCCCGCTGGATAGGCGATGGTGCAGGATGGCGACCTCGTCGCCGAACCGCGACCGGACTCTTTCAATCGTCTGAGGCGTCAATGAGATTTCCGGTACAAGCATGATACTGCTTTTCCCGAGTTGGAGGGCGTGGGCCATCGCCTGGAGGTAAATCTCCGTCTTTCCGCTTGCGGTGACCCCTTGAATCAGGTGAGTCGCGTGAATTCCCGCGTCAATGTCCTTGCAGACCGCCTCGAATATCACCTTCTGCTCGGAGTTGAGTTCTTTGGGCTGGCTGGGAAGATAGAGGTCTTCTTTGAGCGCCAGCCGCTCCACTTTCCTCTTTTCGATCTTTGCCAGGCCCATTTTCACCAGGGTGTTCACCACGGCGCGCGTGCAACCGGCTTCCTCACACAACTCCTGGAGGAGAATATCTTTCCCCGCGTTCACCAGAACCTCCAGGGCCGCCGCCTGTTTCGCTGACTTTGTCCGCAGATGGGCGCACGCCTCCCTCGTTTCGGCGATTGTCTTCGCTCGCTTGACGTACACAAGCTCCCGAAAACGGGCGCCCGGGCGGCGGACGCTCGATGGGACGATTGAGCGCAACGTCAACCCGAGCGGCGCGCAATAATAGTCTGAAACCCACCGGGCTAACTCCATGAGCTTCGGCGAGAGAGAAAAATCCCCCGCCACCAGCCCCGCGATTTCCTTGACCGGCTCGAAGGAGGGCTTGTCGGAGAAGCTCACCACGTACCCCGGCTGAGTCCCGGAACCAAGAGGAACCCAAACGCGCGTTCCGATTTCTACACTGTCGCGCAGCCTTTCCGGGACGGCGTAGTCGAGTTCCTTCCCGACGGCCACGTCCAGAGCCACCTGGGCATATCTTTTAGACGACACATTAGCTCCCATGTTTTTTCGGGGTTCGCCCCAGGACCTTGAGAACCTCCTGCATGTCGTCCCAGACTTCCTTTTTCCCGCCCATGTTTCGCAACAGGTACGACGGATGGAACGTCGGCATCACTGGTATGCCCTGGAAGCGCGCCCAGTTTCCGCGAAGCTTTGTTATGGGCGTCTTGACTCCCAGCAAGGCGTGAGCCGCATGTTTCCCCAGGGCAACGATGACTTTCGGCTTGATCAGCTTCAACTGCGCCGATAGATATGGGAAGCAGCGCTCGGTCTCCTCGGGAAGCGGGTCGCGGTTCATCGGCGGGCGGCACTTCAGGATGTTCGCGATGTAAACCTCCTCCGGCTCGTACCCCATGGCGCGGATTATCTTCCTCAAAAGCTGCCCGGCTCTACCGACGAACGGCCGCCCCTGTTCGTCTTCGTCCGCCCCGGGCGCCTCGCCGACGAACACAACTTCCGCTTCCTCATTTCCCTCGCCGAAGACAAGATTGAGCCTGTCCTCCCCGAGCGGACACTTGTGGCACTTCCTCATCACCTCTTCTAACTCGCGGAGGCTTCTCACCCCGCCCCTGATTGCTCTACTGCTCTCCTGCTCAACTGCTCTCCTGCTCAACTCTCCCCCTTTCTGAAGAAATCTCTCGAGCGATTCCTTTCCTTCCGAGGAGAGGTACACGGTTTTCGCGCCTTCTTGTACCATTTGCAGAAGGTACTGCTTCAGATCACGAATGAAATCGGTCATTTGTAGCGCAGGCGTCCCGCCTGCCTCTCTATCAACGTCCTTCATCGCACCTTCCTGTTAGCTCAATACAAGCCACACTGCCGCAAGCCCTTCCGCCACGAAAAAGCCCGTGTCCGCCACGATCTCACAGCGCATCGCCTGGTGCAGCCGCCGCATGTGATACAGCCCCACGTACACCAGAACGTAAAGGAGCGCCAGTAGTTGCAAAAATCCCGACTGGTTCACCCAGCCGAATGCGCTCGCCACAATCAGCAATGACATGCTCGCCAGAACGACTCCTGTCAACAGCAGCTTTGTGTTCCTCTCTCCGATGAGGATGGGGATTGTCTCGTTGCCCACCATCATATCCCCTTGAACGTCTCGCAGGTCAAGGAGGGTTGACCGGGCAAAGACCATCGCAAACGCAAAAGCAAACACCGTCAGCGTCGGCGAGAGCTCCAACCCGCTTCCCAACTCCAGTGCCGGAAGCAGGATCATCGTCAGGCACCATGCCAGAGCTGTCCCGAGATTCTTGGACATCGGGAAATCTCGCAGTCGCCTTATCCTGACGACGTTCGCCAATCTTCTCGGGACAATCGGGAGGTTGTAGATGATGCCCAACAATGTCCCAAAAATCATTAGCCCCATCGCAAGGGGGCTGATCAGCCACGAAAGGACGATCGCTCCCGCGGCTGCCGCCAATCCTGAGGCGACCAACCCTTTCTTGTACTTTTCAAGCACGTTGAGCTTGTAGGATTCCTTGTACTGGGAGTACTCACGATCCGTATAATGGTTCAAAACGTGAATCGCAAAAATATAAAATCCGGCCGTTGCCACCGACAGCCACGCGGGCCATAAATCCCTCAGGACCGCGCACGCGAAACACAGCGCCGCTCCTCCCAACCCAACGTACACGTCCCCTTTTACGATGAACTCGACGGTCCCCGAGAATGCCCGGCGAAGCCGCCCTCCTCTCGCCTCGCTGAGATGCTCCAGCCGGTCAATCACTTTCTCGATGAGCCAGTTCGGCGTCGAGGCGCCTGCCGTCACTCCGACCTCTTCACTTCCTGCCAGGTCCTCGGCGGTCAACTCCCCCGGTTCCTCGATATGAAACGTTTTCACTCCCATTCCACGTGAAATCTCCGCGAGCCGCCTGGTGTTGGCGCTGTTTTTGCCTCCGACCACGACCATCGCGTCAACACGAGCTGCGAGGGCCCTGACCTCCTCCTGCCGCCACGTCGTCGCATCGCAGATGGTGTCGTAAACCTTGACCTCCCCTCCCCGCTCTTTCAGCTTCGTGACAACCTTCTTGAACAACTGCCGTTCTTGCGTGCTTTGGGCCACCACGCACACCTTCCCCTTCGGGACGCTCTTCACGTCCTCGGCGTGTTCCACTACGGTCCCCCTCCCTTCGGCATACCCTAACAGCGCCGAAACCTCCGCGTGCCCTTTATCGCCCACGATTACAATCGTGTATCCCTGCTTGGCATATTTCTCGATGATGTTGCGAATTCGGAGCACGAGCGGGCAAGTGGCGTCACGACATTCCAGCGGCGACCTCTCGATGGCTTCCCTGACCTCCGGGCCCACGCCGTGGGCGCGAATGATGATTGTCCCCGACGTCAGCCCCGCGATGTCCTCCACGACCCGGATGTTCTTCTCCTCGAGCCTTTCGACCGTCTGTGGGCTGTGAATTAGCGGTCCAAAGGTGTAAATATCCTTCCCCTTTTCCTTCGCTGTCTCCAAGGCGATGTTCACCGCTCGCTTCACGCCCATACAGAAGCCGGCTGTCTCCGCCAAGTAAATCCTCATCGCTCTCTGCGTCCATCTGTGTTCATCTGCGGTTTCCCTCCTCCTGATTCCGCAATCTGAAATCTGAAATCGCAAATCCCCCTCTGCGTCCTCTGCGCTCTCTGCGGTTCAACCATTCTTTTCCGCCTCTTCCTTCAGCGGATATCTCCCGCACGTGTACCTCGCTCCCTCCGGGCAGTATCCCAACCGCTCGCATTTCGCCCCCGCCTCTTTCCCGAAAATCGAGGGCAGCTCTTCTTTGCAGATTCGCAACAACTCATTCGCGAGCCGCCTTATCTCCCACTGCGCCCGGTTGCAGCACCGAACCGAGAAAAAGTGGAGCAGCTCGCGGCAGTTCATCGTGACTACAATCTTCGTCTCCGCCGCCTCCGGCAGGATGAAACGAGCGTCCTGCGTCGCCTCTTCTCCTTTTATCCCTTTCTTGTTGAGGGCCTCCACGATCCGATGGTACTTTTGCCGAATATCCTGCATCGTCGCCTCGAACATCTTGCTCAGCTCCGCGTCCCCCGCGATTGACGATGGAATCACGTAGGCAAAAGCCTCCATATCCACATACCGCTGACTCTGCTGCGAATATGAGGCGAGCCTGTGCCTCACAAGCTGGTGACTGCACGACCGCGAGATGCCCCGCACCGCAAAGGTCATACTCACATGCTCCAGCGGACTCTCGTGTCCCGACGCCACGACCTTGCGGATCAGCGCCTCCTTCGTAGCGCAGGCGTCCTCGCCTGCATCCACCTTCGTGCTGCGAGTTTCCTCGCTTCTGTGAGGGCGAAACTCATCCCCCGCAAACGCCGGGGAATAGCACTGCCTGCACGCCGAATACACCACATCCACCGCATCCGGCGTCATCGCCATCAACTTCACTGTCAACTCCGCTCCCGGCATGTGCATTCGCCCTTAGTGTTCTCTGCTGGCTCTCTTGTCTGATTCCACGCATCCGCGTTCATCTGCGTCCATCTGCGGTTCCTCTCCCCATCCAGTTCCGCAATCCGCAATCGCCAAGCCCCTTCCATCTCGACGCCAGACATCCCCGGGTTGTTCATCTTTCCTATCGCTCTGCCAATTCTGCCCCACCCCTGCACCCCTGTCAACACCGCTGCTTTCCCCAATCTCCTTTCTGCTTGGAATGGCGGGATGAGAGGGGTTTATTAAAAACTGTGCAGCCGGTTGTCTGAAGCGTCTAATGCGGGCGGGAACATCAGTCGAGGACAGCGGCTCCGGGGGCGGCGCGGGTGGGGAAGATGGGGCAGGGGCGGCCGAATTTTCTGAAAAAACCGGAGGCGATGGTTTGGCTGATCGCTTCCGCTTTGCCAGCATCCGCCAGGATGACAACGCATCCGCCGAATCCTCCGCCGCTCACCCGGGCGCCATAAGCTCCCTCGCACGAGCAAGCTAACTCGACAACGCTATCCAGTTCATCGCAGGAGGTCTCATAGTTGTCTCGCAGAGAGGCATGCGACGTGAGCATCACTTTCCCGAATCTCGTGTAGTCGCGCGCCGCGAGAGCTCCCGCAGCATCTACCGTTCGCCGGATCTCTGGCACGACGTGACGCGCTCTCATCAGCTCGATGTCTGCGAGCACGCCGTCGCGAGCAGCCGCATCGAGCATTTCCTCGTCGGCATCGCGAAGGGCCTTGACGCCGAGCTTCTTTGCGGCCGAGAAACATTGCGCCCTGCGCGAGGCGTACCCTCCTTCCGCGATGGAATGTCTGACCTGCGTGTCGGCGACGAGGACCACAACGCTTAGGTCATCGAACGGCACATGCTTGACCGACCCATCGCGACAATCTAACAGCAGCGCATGTCCTTTCTGTCCCATGATGCAGATGGTCTGGTCCATGATGCCGCAGGGGGAATTCGCAAACTCGTGCTCAGCCTTCTGGCAAAGTCTCGCAAGCTCATAATCCTCCATCGTCTCGCCAGAGGCTCTCAGCATCGCCAGAGCGGTCGCAACCTCCAGAGCCGCGGATGACGACAATCCTCCGCCAAGAGGGAGGCTGGTATCGAAAAGGATGTCCATGCCGACGAGCCGAGTGCCCCGGCTGCGAAGTCCGGCTGCCACACCCTTGCAGTAGTTCGCCCACGTCGGCTCTCCTGGTGCAATCTCGTCGTCGAGAGCGAAAGAGGCCTCGTGCTCCTCCGCCTGTCGCGAGGAGAGGTTGATCAGGCGGTCTTTTCGCGGGGCGAACGCCGCGACCGTTTCCCGCTCAATCGCCATCGGGAGAACGAAGCCCTCGTTGTAGTCCACCGCCCCGCCCATGAGGCTCACCCGTCCCGGCGCCCGGACGAAGCCGATAGGAGCGCGCCCGTAGTTCGTTTGGAATTTTGCGGTCAGACCTGCAATCTCGACTGTCATGTCCCGTTTGCTCTTTTGACTCCGCGGCCAACCACCGTAGCGCAGGCGTCCCGCCTGCCAATTTTGCTCCTGTTGAAGCAACTTGCTCCTTCTTCCGGCGCCTCGTAGGATTCTACCGCTATGAGGCACATCACGCAATCCCTCGGCATTCGGGCTGTGGCTGTGTTTCAGTGGACAACAGACCCCCTTTCTTTCAGTGTCGGATGGCGCCATTTCGCCCTTTCAGGGCTGAGAACGCTGTGTCCGCCATGACCCAGGGCGACGCCCTGGGCTAAGCACGGAAGCCGGAATCCAGGAATCGTATTGACTGTTTTCAGGCGCGGGGGTAGAGTCAGTGTCGAGATCTGTCTCCGAGAGAGTCGTTACCCTTGGGAAAAGATTCAGCCCGCAACTTCGGGCATTCGTACACATGGGGAATCAAGATGGAGGGCCGCCAAGATGAAAGCGAACGACGTTTTCCTCGCAGAACTCATGAAGACGGTGGATCTGAACCTCTTCACGCCTTCGCTCTACGCCTATTTCAGAGACTACTTTGAGATCGAAAGGGTCAGGCGATTCGGGGATCAATTCGTTATCAACTCCTTTATCCCTCCTTTTCCTTCGGCCGCGTTCGACCGATTCCTGTCGGCTTTCTTCGGGAAAGGAGAGAACCCCCCAATTCAGTCGGTGGACCTTGCGGTGACAAACGCGTGCGTCTTTCACTGCTGGCATTGCTACAACGCGGGCCGGCCTGTCGCGGATTTGCCGACCGAAACTCTCAAGCGCAGCGTGGCCGAGCTTCAAGAGCTGGGGACGATGGTCGTCAATTTCACCGGCGGCGAGCCGTGCTTGCGTCACGATCTTCGTGAGATATGCTCTGCGCTGAGAGAGGACTCCTCCGGGCTTGTTTCGACAACGGGTTACGGATACACGGACGAGATGGCAAGAGGTCTTCGCGATAGCGGAGTCTATGCTATTGCTGTAAGCTTGGACAGCCCCGACGAAAAGGAGCACGACAAAAAACGCGGTGTGAAAGGAGCCTTTCGCATTGCCCTGAAAGGCATCGAGATGGCGAAAAAATGGGGGTTTTATACCTACGTCTGCACCGTGCCCTCGAAAGAGCTTCTGGAGGAAGAGAACTTCCGAAACCTTATTGAGCTCGTGGAAAGCCTCGGTGTCAGCGAGGTACAGCTTCTCGAACCCTCGCCAGCCGGAAGGCTACTGTCTGGCAAGACCGATTTCGGTGAAGCGGAATTTGAAAAGGAATTCCGCTATATGCGCGAGTACAACAGCAAAGAAGGGGGCGTGGCTGTTACCTCGTTCGCGCACATGGAGTCGCCGGAGTTCTTCGGATGCAGCGCCGGATATTCCCACATATACATTGATGGCTCGGGGGAAGTCAGCCCCTGCAACCTGTTGCCGCTGTCTTACGGAAACGTCGGCGAGGAGCCGCTTCGCGACATCATCGCCAGAATGCAATCTCGCTTCGGACGAAGCTTCTGCAATTGTCTTGCTCGAACGCTAAACGATTTCTTCAAACAACACTGCCAAACGACCAAGCCGGTACGTGCCGAAGAGATACCGACTGTCCCCCTGCCGTACGACGAAGAGCTGCCGAGGTTCTTCCAGATTCTGTCCTATCGCGATCGCGAAGTGGCGGGACACGTGGAAACAGTCCTGGGCTACAGCTCCGCCAGCGCCTATTACGACGATTACTGGCTATCGGTGGCTGGGGAGCCCATTGATGAGCTGTTTGACAAGCTGGAGATAAAACCGGGGCAGTGGGCGATTGACTGTGCCTGCGGGACGGGTTACTCCACAGCGAAGCTGGCTCAACGAGTCGGGCGTGGTGGCACCGTTCTGGCTATAGACTTGACGCCGGGGATGATCGAGAAAGCCAAAGCGCGGATGCGAGACCTGGGTTTGGAAAATGTCGAGTTCCGGATCGGCGACGTTCTTGAGCAACTGGAAGGCGTGCCCGAAATGGCTTTCGATGTCGCCACTCTTACCTGGCTGATTGGGTACGTCGGCTGCGATGAAATATTTCCCCTTCTCCGTCGCGTTCTCAAGCCGGGAGGGTACGTCGGGTTTGTGGCTCATCTTGACCGTTCGCCGCGGGTGCCCATTGAGGTCTTCGAGGGAATCGTTCGCGACAATCCTGCGTCCCTTGCGAAAGCAGTTAAGTTCAAATTCCCAAAAGACGACAAGGAGACCGAGCGACATCTCAGGGAGGCTGGCTTTGGCACGCAGTGGATGAAGCAGGGGTCCTTCAATTATGTTGGCAAGACTGGAAAGGACGTCTTCAACCACGTGATGAAGTCCGGCGCCGCGACCACGTTTTACTACTCCCTCAGGCCCTCGGAGCGTGAGCCACTCTCAAAGGAGTTCGTAGACCAGGTCAACAAGAGATTCGCGGGCGCCCCAGAGATTGTCATTGTCCACGACTATGTTGTCGGGATAGGCGTAAGACAACCGTGACGGAGAAACTGCCGCGAATCTCCTACGGGATAATGTTGATCCGGTAGAAACGGCGAGTGGTTGATTGCGTTGCCGGGTCGGACACCTCCTCCATCTCAGATTCGCAGCCCACCGGTGTCCCCAACAGATACCACGTCACAAGATCGTCCGAATAGGAAATGCGGTATCGCTTGCCGGCTTTGCTTGCCCAGGAAAGCGCGGCGCCAGCTTCGTCGGGCAGAATGCTGAGCACTCGCAGGCAGGAGTCGGGGTCCTTCGGATTCGTTCCCGCCTGACGCTCCTGCTCATTCGTGCAGCCGTCTCCATCGTAGTCACCGTCCGGCTCGTTGACTTCCCCCGTGTTGCCCCAGATGGATGTCTCCCACGAATCGGGAAGCTCGTCTCTGTCCGCGTCGTCGTTTTTGTCCGGGAAGAAAATGACCGGGTGGACGAAGCTGCTGACCCAATCCGGCTGCGGCGGATTCTCCCCGTTCTCTAACATCTCGGTCCATTTCTCGTCCGTGAGCCGGTCGCTCATCGGCCATTTGAACTCGTAGTACGAGAAAACCGGGCCGGCGCCGAGCAGAATCGTGCTGTCTGGAAGCATGTAGGCAACGGCCATGAATTTGACGTATCCGACGCCCTCCTCCAGAACCTGGTTGGTGTTGCAGTCCGTGTGAACGTCCGCAATAAGGGTTGTGCTTGGTCCCTTTTCGTCCGAAAGGTCCGTTAGGAGCGGCTTCAACGCTTGGGCAAAGCTCTTGATATACTCATAGTCACTTTCGCTGAGCTCTGTTCCTTCCAGTTCGGCTATGGAGATGCCGAGCAGGCGGCTCAAAATCGCCTCCAAGGCCTCAAGCCTTTCTCTCTGCGTCTGGTCCAGAACGTTCATATCACTGAGGCCGGTTCTGGTCATTCGCGTCAGAGATAGAAGGCGATTGAAGAATTCGGGAATCGGCTCGACGTATCCGCGAGTCAGCTCGGGGATGGACCCGATAGGCGGCGTGTAGCTCTGCTTCGCATAAAGAATGGTGTCGTGGCGCAACTCCGTCCAAGAGGCGAGGGCGGTATTCAGTTGCTTATCTTTCCAGGGAGTCCCTCGCATGAACGCGGGGTAACCTTCCTCGTGTTTCCCCAACAGGGCCTTGAGAGTGTATAGCCAACCCCAGTAGAGGTTCCTATTCCAGTCCTCTTCGGTGAAGGTCTCGAAAAGGGCAATGAGGTCGTTCACGGATTTATTGTAGTTCACATAGTCGGTGTCGCCGTCTCGCTCGAGAATCGTCAGTGCTTCATCCGAGCCGAGGACAGCCATCACGTCCAAGCCTCTCGGGAAGCATCTGGCGGGACCGCCCGGAGTGTATTCCATCGTGAAAGGCTTCCCATCCCCCAAATACAGGCCCACCACAGGAGCCACAAGGTTCTGGAACATGTACGAATCTGGAATGAACCGCTGGCCCATCAAGCGCATTCCTTTGCTCTTGTCCAGGACCTCGTCCAGCTTCTCCGGCGTAAGCGGCGGGAAAACGAAGGCAAACCCGGTTCCCCCGTAGATTTCCGGGCTTGGGAGGAGAGCCAGTTCGGCCTTCAAATCGAACATCTTGTTTTCGTCGTTGAAGTCCTCGAGGTTCACAGGAGCCCCAAGAACCTTGAGGATCGCTTCCTTGTACTGGTACGGCGTCAAGTCATCGGCAAGACCCACGAAGAAAGCGGTCACCGCGTAAATGCGATTCCAGATGTCCGCGATGGCGACCCCCTCAGCCTCGAGACTGTCCAGAGCAAGGGTCATGAGAGAAGCCTGGACAGTCTGAATCCTCGCGTCCTGCACGGATACCAAAGCTTCCCCCATGGGACCCCACTCGGCGTGCCCCTTCAGGAGAAACGCCATTCTCCCGTACCACATCATGCCTTTGAAGTATTTCTTAAGCGTCTCGCTTCGGGTGTAGTGTCCCCGAGGGACATATTGGGAGTAGTCCTCCTTATATATGAAAATCGCGCTATCGCTGAATCCGCCGTGGGCTTCGATCTTGGCGAGCTCCTCGGCCACCTCCGCGGAAACGCAATCGGGAACGGCGATCTCCTCGCCGAGAAGCTTCCTTGCGACCGTAAAAAACGCCACGTTCCTTCTC
>JAUYEE010000123.1 GCA_030691545.1 bacterium
GATGCCGGAGGCGCTCTTAGAGAGAATTATCCTGGCGAGCAGCAACCGGGGAGACCTCGTGCTGGACCCTTTTTGCGGCACCGGCACGACACTCGCCGTCGCTCAGCGGCTCGGAAGAGATTACATAGGAATGGACATTTCAGCGAGATATTGCGAACTATCGCGCCTTCGTCTCCAGCAGGCGTACCTGCCGGTGGACTGACCGCGATTTCCTGAAGCTTCAAACAGTCTCGCTCTACTGAACCGCAGGAGGTTTTTGCGGAACGTGGAGACAGAAAAGCTGATACGAGTTGTTCAGATTCGCCTGAGAGAGGCCGGACGAGTCCACCATTTCCGGGTCGGCGACATTGACCTGAAGGTGGACGAATACTGCGTTGTCCAGTCAGACCGAGGGCAGGAATACGGCCAGGTCAGCAGCGAACCCGAAACGGTTCCCGAGGAGAACTTCAAAGAACCTTTGAAAATGGTTCTCCGAAAAATCACCATTAACGACCGTTACCAGATCAATAAGAACATCCGCGATGGCGAAGAAGGCCGAAAGGTCTGCCTCGAGAAGATTCACGAGCACAACTTGCCCATGAAGTTAGTGGATGTCGAGTATTCCTTTGACCGGAGCAAAATCGTCTTTTACTTCACCTCGGATGGCCGCGTGGATTTCCGCGACCTCGTGAAGGACCTGGCGAGGCATTTTCGGTCAAGGATTGAACTCCGCCAGATCGGCGTCAGGGACGAGGCCAAGATGGTCGGCGGACTCGGCTGCTGCGGCAGGCCTCTCTGTTGCACGACGTTCCTGAAAAGTTTTGAGCCGATCAATATCCGGATGGCAAAAGACCAGCGGCTCTCGCTGAACCCGAGCAAAATCTCCGGCGTCTGCGGGCGTCTGCTTTGTTGTCTGAGGTATGAACACTGCTGTTACGTGGAATTGTCAAAGGACCTTCCCCGCGTCGGGGCAATTGTCTCGACGGCAATGGGTGAGGGCAGAGTCCTGGAGCAGGAGGCCCTTCAGCAGCAGGTTCGGATTCTGTTAGAGGATGGGCGGGAGGTCAAACTTGCCGCTGCGGACGTCGCAGTCCTTAGAGACGAACCGACTGAGGATGAAAGGGAACCGGCGCCGGACGAGGAAGATGAAACGCCAGCATGGGAACCGGAAGATTCTACATAACCGCTGCGATTGATTACCCGAACGCCCTGCCCCACATCGGCACCGCCTACGAGAAAATCGGGGCCGATGTGATCGCCCGATACAAGGCACTGTGCGGCCTGGACAGCTTTTTCGTCATGGGCACGGACGAACACAGCGCCAACGTCGAGAAGGCTGCCGAGGAACAGGGGGTTTCCCCGCAGGAATTCACGGACTCCGTTGCCCCGAAGTTTCTCGAAGCATGGCGAACGTTGGGAATCGGGTACACCTCTTTTGTCCGGAGTTCCTCGGAACGACACGCCCGCTCGGTTCAAGACATCTTTCAGAAAATCTACGAAAAGGGGGACATTTACGAGGGGTTTTACGAGGGGTGGTACTGCAATTCCTGCGAGAGGTTTTTCCAGCAAAAGGACCTCGACGGGGAGCTTTGCCCGACCCACCGTCGCCCCGTCGAATGGGTGAAGGAAAGAAACTACATTTTCGCCCTTTCCCGCTATTCCGGCCGCATCCTGAAACACATCCGCGAGAACCCGGGATTCATCGAACCGGAGTCCAGACGAAACGAGATGCTCAGCCTCATCGAGGGCGGCCTGGAGGACATCAGCGTCTCACGGGTCGCAAAGAAATGGGGCATCCCCCTTCCCTTCGACAGTTCCCAGACCATCTACGTCTGGTTCGATGCGTTGATCTGCTACCTGACGGGGATAGGCTACAGCGACGACTCGGAGATGTTTGCCCGGTATTGGCCTGCCGACGTACACGTCATCGGCAAGGATATTACCCGCTTCCACTGTGCCATCTGGCCGGCGATGCTCATGGCGGCGGGAATTCCACTCCCGAAAAAAATCTGGGCACACGGTTTCGTCCACCTCGATGGGCAGAAGCTCAGCAAAACCGCCGGGGTCATGGTGGACCCCGTCGAAGCCGCGAACAAGTACGGGGCGGATGCCCTTCGCTACTTCCTCATGAGGGAAATACCCTTCGACCGCGATGGCGACTTCTCCTGGGCGAAATTTGAGGAGAGATATGCCGCTGACCTCGCGAACGACCTGGGTAACCTGGTGAACCGTGTGATCGCCATGATTGGCAGATACTGCGGGGGAAAGGTCCCGCAACCGTCAACCTTGCAGCCAATTGACGCAGAAATCGCCGAGCTGGCGGAACAGACCGTCAAGAATGCCGGTTCGGCAATTGACGAGTTCCGGCTCTCTTCCGCTCTGGTCGAGATATGGGCTTTCGTCAGTCGCTGCAACCGGTACGTCGAGGAAACCGCCCCCTGGAAGGTTCGGAAAGAAGGAACGAAGGAACGGCTCGACACCATTCTCTACGTTTTGGCAGAGGCTGTGCGAATCATCGGGGGATTGATTTTGCCTTTCATGCCGCGCACCGCGGATAGGATTTGCCAACAGCTCGGGCTGGAGCGGGACTCCGGTCACCTGAGGCGAGACGCGCTCGAGAACTGGGGTCGTGTCGCACCGGGCACACGGGTGCGGGAACCGCAGCCCCTGTTTCCGAAGATGGCGTAGGGCTCCACGAGGTGGATGCTTCAGCGGGTGGGCCTGCGGTAATTGGAGGGCCCTCGGGAAGGGCGGCCCAAAGCCCGGCGGCGTATCGAGAGCAAGAGCGCGGCTGGGTAGTCATGTTTTTCGCTTGACAAACCTGATTCAGCCGTGCTGCAATGTGTACGACCCAAGGATGATTTCCTGAGAGATCGGGGGGAGGATAGATGCCACTGGCCGTTACGCTTCATCAGGTCGAAAGTGTCTGCGTCGCAGGCGCTCTGATCGTGTCAATCGTCAGTCTGTATTTCAGTACGAGGCACGGGCCGGTCCGCGCATGGCTCGCAGGGGACGAGGAGCAGGTGTACCCACCAGGCGTGACGTTTAACCTCCAGTTGGTGTTTTACAATGGCCGCCGGACGGAGACCGCGGTGAGTTACCGTATATCCCTCGGACCGGAAGGAGGGTTGGACCACGTGGAAGACCTGGCGCGTGCGAGGACGGTGGTCGTGGCGCCGTGGGGCTACCGCGTGGTGTCGATCGAGTGCCACACAGCCAACCCGTTGCACGAGGTCAGGCAGTGCGTGAGGGTGTCATGGTGTTTCATGAAAGGGGGGCGCCGCCGGGGCCCCTTAGCTCTGCAAACCAGGATAGCGGTAAGGCCGCGTTGTATGGAGGGTGGAGCAAATGAGAGTGATCGATAATCCCGACTTCAGCCCAAAGGTGGTTCCAGAGAGTGCCTTCTGGAGGGCCGTTGGCCCGAGGGTGGAAACCATTTTCGGTGTCATTCCCGCGGACCTGATCGGAGAGGATGTACCCCTTGAAATGCTGCGTCAGTGCTATGTGACTGAGGCATCGCGGTATGACAGCTGCTTCTTGGAGGATATTGACCCGACGTTTACGAGAGACCAAGTCATCGAGCCAGTTGGCCCCGAGGAAACATACCCCACGGTTGAGCATGCCGTAGACGCGCCGCAGGCCCCCCTGCTTCTGCTTCCCGGCTATGCGCCGCCCAGAGTTGTCGTGCTTGTGGGGGACATAGGGGTGGGCAAGAGCACATACCTTTGGTACCATAGGCGCCTTGTTCTAGATAGCCAAGGGATTTTTTGCCCTATCATCAGCGTCGGTTCTCCTGCGACGCGCGAAGTTCTGTGTGGGCGCATCAGGGAGAAGCTCAGGATGGAGGTGTTTCGTCGGATCGATGGAATCATCAAGGGCCACGTCGAAGATGGCGAATCCGCAAATGACGTTGAGTTCTCAATCTATGAAGATGTGCTACGGCGCAATCGCGGTAAGATACGGGACGCCGGCCCGGCGGACGTAGACATTCGCACGGCCAAACGCCGTCTAATAGACGCTTTTAAGGAGCATCACCCGGATGAGGTCCTCCGCAGGGAGATACAGTTTATACGCTCGAACACGGGCAAGCATGTGATTGTTGTCCTGGATGAGGTCGATAGGCTCCCCCAGCCATCGCTGCGCGACTACCTCCTTGACTTCGCCCGAGATCTGGCCCACGACCTTAACGTGACAGTCGTTGTCGCGACGAGGACGTATACCCGAAGCTTGATGCTCGAGTATCGGCTGGCGGGGGCCCACTATCTTATGATCACCTTGCAGCCCCCCGACTTGGGTGAGGTCATCGAGCGGCGCCTTTCGTATGTTGGGGAGCTATTTAGGCGCAACCCGGATTTCCGAGTCCGACTGGGGGAGAAACGCGTTCAGTTCAAGGACAAAACTTCGGGCATTTCGCTGGAATGCGCGGACGTAATTGGCTTCATACAGACCTGCTGCCGTGCGCTACTGAGGAGTCGTTCCCTACGGTGTATAGAGAGCCTTTCGAACCAGGACGTCCGACATGCCTTGGAGTTGGTATCGACAATCCTGAGGTCGCCCCATCTTCACCAGGACGCCCTGAAGTTGGCCTGCGGGTTCTCGCTCCGCCACCATGAGGTGGTGCACATTCTTGCTCTGGGGAGTTGGTCTAGGTACAACCCGGCGCAGTCTGCTGTCGTCAACCTTTTCGATACCGGCGAGCCGGACCGTGTTAAGGAAGGGAACACCCTGTTGAGGATCCGCACCCTTCAAACAGTCGCCTACCTGGCGGGGAGGAAGGACACCGACTCTCGCCCTTGCGATGTCGTGGAGGCCTTGACGCACCTTGGCTACGATAGGAGCCGCGCTAGAAACGTCGTCAAGTTCCTAATAGATAGCCTCCTGGTGGACACCGACGACCGCACTGCAGCTCACCGTGGGGATTTGTCGGAGGTGGGCGACCTGCGCTTGGCGCCCGCCGGGTTCTATTACCTTGCGTCTCTAATCTACGAACTCAGGTACGCCGAGGAGGTTCAGGACGATGTGCACTGGGCGGACGGAGCAGTTCCTCTGCCAGCGTGCCAGCCAGAAGGCCGTGCCAGCAGACAAGAAAGGGTCGAGAGGCTCGTGGAAAGGATCCGATCGGACGAGCAATGGGAAGCGAACCGCATAGCGAAGGATGAGGTGTGTGACACGGCCTTGTACGAGGCGGTCAGGGGCGTATCCCTTGCCACGAGGCTGAGAAGCGCCCATCAGAAGGAGTTGCAGAGGATTAGGGCCAGCGATGTGAGCCTGGAGGGTTATTGGCATTTCTCTCAGGAGGTGGCCAGCGGCTGCGATAAGGTCCTGGGCAGGGGCATCATGAAGATCCGCAGAGAGGCGGACGGGCAGCTTCGCGCCGAGATCGACACCGCGTTGGAGCGTACTGCCGCGGTCATAGAGCAGTCGGGCGCAGACGTCGTGCTGAGGATTGAGGACCGGGCGATCGCGATAACTGGAAAGATAGATCCTTCCACGCGGACGTTCCTAGGAAAATGCGATTGCAGGTTTACCGATAGCACCAAAGGCTGCTGCCGTTTTCACATCAGCCCGGTGGGCGTCGAATGACCCCTACCGACGGCGCCTGTGGCGTTCCCTTAGCTGAGGAGGAAATCAGATGAGGCTTTCGTTTATTTCGGACGAACTTACCGTGGACGACATGCGTTTTGCTCGGGACAACGGGTTCGACGGCCTGGAGACGAACATTCATATACAGATGGGCAGTCAAAACGAGGCAGGGAAACTTCTGTGGCTCGAGAAACGGGCCGATGCTGCCAGGGCGTCGCTCGATGACCACGGACTGAAGATGGCAGCAATGGGCGTATGGGAGCTGAATTTCATCAACGCACGCGAGCGTGACCGCTGTATCGAGTACTACGAGAGAATGGTCAACCTAGCCGTCACGCTTGGTTGCCCTGTCCTCTACCACGGGTGCGGCGACGTGCCGGGACTCTCGCCGGCTGCAAAAATAGAGAGGTACCTAACGGTAGGGGAAACGCTCGTCCACCTCGCGGAGAAAGAGGGTCTGCGTGCCTGCATTTACTCCGGGGACCTTGTGCACTTCGCTTGGGACCCCACAACATGGGGCCAGATATTTCCGCGTGTGCCCACGCTGGGACTGAAGTACGATCCCTCCCATCTTTTCTACGAACGGTGCCCGTACCTCGAGCCGCTCGTGCATTTCTTCAGGGAATTTGGGCCAAAGGTGTACCACGTCCACATAAAAGACGTGCACCGGATCTCTGATCACGAGTTTCTGGAGCCCCCCGCAGGAATGGGAGAGATAGACTGGCCTGCCATCCTCGCTGTTCTGTACGCTAACAAATACGATGGGTTCCTGTCGCTCGAACCGCGCGGAAGGTGGGCGACGGATCCCGACCTGCGATACCTGGGTCTGCGCCTGGGGAAACAATACCTCCAGTGCTTCATGGTCTGAGAGTGATTGGAAAAGGCGTTCGTTGTTGGTATCATCCCATCCTGCTCAGGTTCCGATCACGGTTAGGCTAAGTAATCCTAACATGCTACACCCGAGCGAATTGCAACGACAACATTGTCCGTTGCGTGTCACGCCGCACAGCCGATAAACGGGAGAAAGCCCGGATAACAAGCATGACAATTGGAGTCAATTAAAGGAAACTGAGGAAAGGAGGGTTTCTATGAAACTCGGAGTGTTCACGGTCTTGATGTCGAGTGAGCCCCTGGAGAAGGCGCTCGATGTAATTGCCGGATTGGGCTGCCAGTGCGTCGAATTGGGATGCGGGAACTACCCCGGAACCGCCCACTGCAATCCCGACGTGCTCCTCGCGGACGGCGGCAAGGTGAAGGCGTTGAAGGACCTCATCGCCTCAAAAGGCCTGGAAATCAGCGCCCTGAGTTGCCACGGCAACCCGCTGCACCCCGACAAGAAATTCGCGGACAGCAACATCGAGGCTTTCAAGAAGGCCGTCCGGCTCGCCCCGAAACTCGGAGTGGATGTGGTCATCAATTTCTCCGGGTGTCCGGGGGGCGGGCCCGACGACAAGACGCCGAACTGGGTGACGTGCCCCTGGCCGACGGATTTCTCCGAAATCGTCAAATGGCAATGGGAGAAGAAGGTCATCCCCCACTGGAAAGAGATGGCGAAGTTCTGCAAGGACAACGGCGTCAAGAAAGTCGCGTTTGAGATGCACCCGGGCTTCGTCGTGTACAACACGGAGTCGCTGTTGCGGTTGAGAGCGGAAGTGGGAGACATCATCGGAGCGAACTTCGATCCGTCGCACCTGTTCTGGCAGGGAATGGACCCCATTCAGTCTGTGCGGGCGTTGAAAGGGGCCATCTGGCATGTTCATGCCAAAGATTGCCGCATCTATCCGATGAACTCTGAGGTCAACGGCGTCCTCGACGTCAAGAGTTACACCGACGAAATTCGCCGGAGCTGGATTTTCCGGACTGTCGGGTACGGGCACGGAGCGGACTTCTGGAACGATTTCGTCAGCACGCTCCGCATGTGCGGATACGACGGCACCTTGAGCATCGAGCACGAGGACAGCCTCATGAGCCCGATGGAAGGGCTTCAGAAGGCCGCGGCCTTCCTCAAGGGCGTGCTTATCAGCCAGGCCGCAGGGGAGGCATATTGGGCGTAGGGTTTGTAGATAGCCATCTGCATCTCGACCTTTCGCTGTTCGACGAAGATAGAGATTCCGTTGTGTCCCGGGCCAGGCAGGCGAACGTCGTCGCCATGCTCAACCCGGGACACAATCTGGAATCGAGCCGCAAAGCGATTCAGTTGGCGGAGCGCTACGCCGAACTCTATGCCGCGGTCGGAGTACATCCGCACGACGCCGCTGCTGAGGAGCCGCGTGGCGAAGAGGCAATTCGCGAGCTTGCCCGCCACCCCCGGGTCGTCGCCATCGGCGAGATCGGGCTTGACTACTATCGCAACCTCTCCCCACCCGAGACGCAGCGTCGCGTTTTCCTGAAGTACCTTCGCCTCGCCAGACGACTCAATCTCCCCGTCATTGTCCATTGCCGCGATGCGTTTGAGGACGTGTGTGGAATGCTTGAGGAGGTGCAGGCGGGGACGCCTGCGCTACAGGAGGAGAAGACGCAAGCCCTTCGTGGAGTTCTTCACTCGTTCTCCGGAGACGAGTCGTCCGCGTTTCGACTCCTCGATATTGGCTTTTTCATCTCCTTCTCCGGGCAAATCACCTATCCCAAGAGCGATTCGCTCCGCTCGGTCGCCCGCGAGTTGCCAATCGAGAAGGTGCTCATCGAGACGGACTCGCCATTTCTTCCCCCGCAGCCACGCCCAGGGCGTGGCAAACGGAATGAGCCATCCTTCGTCTCGCATGTCGCGGAAGAACTCGCGCGGGTCAAGGGATTGTCGGTCGAGGACGTGGCGAGGATTACTACCGGGAATGTCCGCCGCCTTTTCGGGATTGGGCCCGAGATCGAGGCCGGTCAGATCGCTTACAGAATCCGCAACTCGCTTTACCTCAACATCACGAATGAATGCACAAACGCCTGTGTCTTCTGCCGCCGACAGACGAATCCCGTGGTCAAGGGACACGATCTTCGCCTCGACAGGGAACCGACTTTTGAGGAGATTGTCGCGGCAATAGGCGAGCATCACGGATACGACGAGATTGTTTTTTGCGGCTATGGGGAGCCGCTGTTGCGGCTCGAGGTCGTCAAGCAAGTCGCGCAGTTTCTGAGGGGTAAAGCAAATGCAGGCGAGACGCCAGCGCTACTCCGCATCAATACAAACGGTCTGGCGAACCTCGTCCACGGCAGAAACATTGTGCCTGAGCTTATTCCTCTGGTCCGCAATTTCTCGGTCAGCCTCAATGCACCCTCTGCGGAGGAGTACCATCGCCTCTGCCGTTCCCGTTACGGGGACTTGGCGTACGAGGAAGTGAAGCGATTCATCCGGGAGTGCAGGGAAGGCGGTGCCTCGGTCATCGCGACAGTCGTGGCGGTTCCGGGTCTTGACCTGGAGGCCTGCCGCAAGGTGGCGGAGGAAGAACTGGGGGCGACTTTGCGAGTCAGGGAATACGACGAAGTTGGCTAAGTGTGCCCAGCGGTTTCGGCGGCGGGTAACACGATTTCTCGCCCGGAAAGAGAAGAGCTGCGAACCGCATCGCAGACTTGCTGAGCCCGGAGCGTTTCGAGCGGGTCGGGGAATGGTTTCCGCTGACCCTGCGCGGCCTCAATGAAGGACCGGATCAACTCGTTCCAGACGCTCGCCCCTGGAAGGAACGTCGGGGTCATATCCACCAATTCCCCCTCTCCGGTGAACTCCATCCGAAACGGAGAGGTGGACCCTCGCCCCTTTGTCCCGACGACCTGGAGGCCCCACTCCTCCTGGGAAAACAGCCAATCCGTTTCAAGAAACAGGAGGCCCCTCCGGCAACGAATCAGCGCCACAGCGAGGTCGTCCGCGTCAAACTCTCGCCTCGACCCGAACCACGTCTTCGGCACGTCGGGATTCTTTGCGAACCGGCGAAACACCTGTCCGGAAACGGACGTCGGCTCATCTCCCACGAGCCACAACGCGAAGTCCACAAGGGGCTGTCCGGAAACGGAGAGCGCTCCTCCTCCCTGTTCCGCCTTGATCATCCAGAGGTCTTCGGCTGGGATGGTCTTTTTGCGTCCCCAGGCAGTACAGAAGTGAACCTCGCCGAGGTCCCCGCTCACAATACCCTGCCGGACGGTTTTCGCCTGCGACCCGAACCGGTGAGGCGCCGCAAAGACAAGGGTTCTCTCCGCATGTTCCGCCGCCTCCAGCATCTCCTTCCCTTCGTCGGCGCTGAGAGCCAGGGGCATGTCGCACAGCACGTGCGCTTCACGGGAAAGGGCGCTCAGCACGGCGTTCTTATGGTCCGAGGGAGCGCAGCAAACGCTGACCAGTTGCGGGCGGCGCCTTTTCAGCATGACGGCATAATCTTCGTAAACGCCCCTGATGCCAAACTGCCGGGCAACCGCCCTTGCGCGCTCTGCGTCGGTATCCGCAATGGCGACGACCTCCACATCCGGCATACTTAGGTACCCCGGAATGTGATGTTCGGCGGCGGATTTCCCGCTTCCAATAATGGCGACGGTCAGCTTCATCTCGTCTTTCGGTTTCGCCCTACTCTCTCGTTAAGGTTCGTCAGGACGAGTTTCATCACTTCCGGGGCATGGAATACGAATTTCACGCCGCGCACCGGGCCAACCCGCTCGTGCTGTCCGTGCCGGGGCTTAGTGCTCTGTTTCATGAATTCAGTGACGTGTTACGGATGAATCCACTGGTCGAGAAGCCCGGCTGAAGCCGGCTCCGCCGCGATGACCGGCAGAAACGCGACCACCCGCTGAAGCAGGTGGCTAACGAGAATGTGCCGGCTGAAGCCCGGCACAGACCGTCAGCGCAGCCGGCCTGATTCATCAGCGACACTCTGCGAGGGTTCGTCACCGTATCTATGAATACCTGAACTTAGCTCACACGTACTCCCACTCCTTCAGCCACTGGTAATCCTCGGGCAACCTCGCCCACATCTCGGTTCCCGCTTTCTCCAACTCGGCGGCTTCCTCCTTGTCGAGCTGGCGCCGCTCTTTGACCGCGAGGGCTACGTTGTCCACCTGCTGAGCGCTAATTAGCCCGGGGATGGGAGCCGTGATGGCGCGATTGCAGAGGATGTAGCGAATGGCCAGGCGCGCACGGCGATCATCCTCCTCCGCCTGCGGGTTGGCCGGGGCGCTGTTCCCCTTGAAAAGCGAATTGCTGGCAAAGGGCTTGATGCCGAAGCATCCCACCTTGTACTTGAGGAGGGTGTCGCACAGGCTATCCTTCCGCAGCACTTTGCTGTTGGCGGTATAGGGGGTGACCACCACGTCCACGATTTGGGGATATTTCTCGATCATCCACTGAATGTGCGGGCGGTCGTGCGAGGAGAACCCTGTGAAACGAGCTTTCCCCTGCTTTTTCGCTGCCTCGAGAGCCTTCATCATCTCTTCGACCTCGCCCTCCGTGTGCTGGCCGCTTTGCTCATGCATGGTGATTCGCCAGAGGTCCACGTAGTCGAGTCCCGCTTCCTTCATTCCCTCGTCGAGGGTTCGCAGCAGCGCTTCTTTCGTGCGGAAGTCCCCGTTTCGCATCTCGTTCTGGTACCAGGAGCATCCGAGATACATTTTGTCCCGCCGCCCCTTGAGAGCCGCGCTGTACGTGCGCACCTCTTCAATGGTGCACGCGTCAATGTGGTTCATTCCTCTCTCGATACAGCGGCTGACCACTTCCGTGCGGTTCTTCATGAAGGCCGAGTTCTTTATGTCTGCGTCCAGCCAGCCATCCCCCTTGAACAGACCCGGCACCATCACCTCGACCCTCTTCCAGTGTCCTCCCAGGCACACTGCCGAGACCGTCAAACCCGTTTTTCCGAGAGGACGGTACTCCATGTCCTCATTGTAATTGAGAATCTTCGCCTTGTCGTCGGCCCCAAAGGCGGACGCCCCGCCCGTCAATCCGGCCGCGATTCCGACAGCCGCCATAGCACCGTCCCGGACAAACTCACGTCTCGTTATCTTCTTTTCAGCCATGTGCACAACCTCCTCTTGTGATTTGTGAGGATTCCTTGACTGCGGAAATGTTACCGCTTATGCGGGGACTCTTCAACACTTTTACGCACTCTTGCTGACATTGCCGGATTAAATCGAAGTGGCCGAAACGGTTGAACGGATTTCGCGGAAATGGTATACAGGGATGGTACCGAGTGGAAGTGCTCTAAGAGTATCGGTAATGGGAGACGCCAAGATGCCCACGAGAAAGAGAGATTTTTTCGACGAAATTGATGACATGTCGGCCGGCATGGAGCGGTTGTTTTATCGCTTTTTCCATCCGATTCTCCCGCTGAAGATGCTCAGCGAGCCGACCTGGCAGCCTTTGACCGACATCTGCGAGACTGATGAAGCCTTCATCGTCAAAATGGACCTCGCAGGCGTCCGAGCAACCGACGTGGATATTCGCCTGGACAACGACCGCCTGCTGATCAGTGGAGTGCGGCCGGAGCAGCCTGCTGCTGGAATCAAAGCCCACCACCAGATGGAGATCAACTACGGGCGCTTTGAGCGAATCGTTCTGCTACGGGCCAGGGTCTCTCAGGACCAAATCTCGGCTTCCTACGACAACGGTTTTCTGACAATCACCATCCCGAAACGTCTTCCGTACGAAGACGTCACGCGAGTGGAAATTTTGAACAAAGAGGGGTGAGCTGCTGTGGGTGAAAACAGCCTGGCGCAGGCGTCCCCGCCTGCACCTTCATCCAGAGACAAAGCAAACAATGCAGGCGAGACGCCCGCGCTACGGGAGACCGTCGAAACAAAAGAGCTGTCCATTCCCGGGACACTCCCCGTCCTGGCGCTGAAGAATTCCGTCGTTTACCCATTGACCATCAGCCCCATTGCGGTTGGCGAGCAACGCTCTCTCGGCGCCGTCGAGGCAGCGCTCTCCTCTGACCGGCTACTCGCCACCTTTGCCATAAGGCCTGAATCCCTCAACAAGGAATCTCTTTCTGAGGATGACCTGTATCACGTCGGGACCGCCGTCTCCATCGTGAAGTTCCTTCGCATGCCGGACCGCACGATGCGACTCCTCGTCCAGGGGTTGAAAAAACTACATCTCGATGCCCTTTCCACGCAGGCCCCCTACCTGGCCGCTAACGTAACCCCCGTCGAGGAAATGTGGCAGCACACCACCACCCTCGAGGCCCAGATGCGAAGCGTCCTCGACCGTCTCAGTCGGGTTGTCTCCATGGTGTCTTACATTCCCGAGGAGATCAACGCCATCGCCATGAGCACCGAGGACCCCCTCGCCCTCATCTATCTCGTGGCGACGACGTTCCGTTTCCAACTGCCGCAAAAGCAGGCTATCCTCGAAGCCACGAACATTGATGACAAGTTCCAGAAGCTCCTTTCCGCCCTGAACCGCGAGATCGAGATTCTCGAACTCGGCGGCAAAATCCAGGCCCAGGTCCAGGACGAGATGACCAAGACCCAGAGAGACTACTACCTCCGCGAGCAGCTCAAAGCCATCCGCCAGGAGCTGGGCGAGACCGAGGAAGGGCAGCAGGACGTCGCCGAACTCGCCGAAAAAATCGAGAAACTGAAAGCGGACCCGGAGGTCAAGAAGCAGGCGAACAAGGAGCTCGAGCGCCTCAAGACCATGCCCGCCGCCTCTCCCGAATACCACATCATCCGCACGTATCTCGGTTGGCTGACGGACCTTCCCTGGAGCAAGGGAACCAAAGACAATCTCGACCTGCCCAGGGCCCAGAAAACCCTCGATACCGACCACTATGACCTCGACAAGGTCAAGGAGCGAATCGTCGAGTACCTTGCCGTGCGGAAATTGAAGAAGGATATGAAGGGGCCCATCTTGTGCTTCATCGGCCCCCCCGGCGTCGGCAAGACTTCTCTCGGACAGTCCATCGCGCGGGCACTCGGCAGGCGCTTCGTCCGTATCTCCCTCGGAGGACTCCACGACGAAGCTGAGATTCGAGGACACCGTCGCACTTACATCGGCGCCCTCCCCGGACGCATCATCCAGGGGATTGCCCGCGCCGGAACAAACAATCCCGTCTTCATGATGGACGAGATTGACAAAGTCGGCGCCGATTTCCACGGCGATCCCTCTTCCGCCTTGCTCGAAGTTCTCGACCCGGAGCAGAACACGACGTTCCGAGACAATTACCTGGAGGTTCCTTTTGACCTATCCAAGGTTCTGTTCATTACGACGGCCAACGTGGCCCAGACCATCCAACCCGCTCTCCAGGACAGGATGGAAACCATCGAGCTCCCCGGGTACACGACTGAGGAGAAAATCCACATTGCCAAGCAATACCTCATTCCACGGCAGATCAAGGAGAATGGGTTATCGAAGCACCCAATTACTTTCGATGATGCCGTCATCGGCAAGATTATCCAGAGCTACACCCGTGAAGCGGGTGTCCGCAACCTCGAGAGGGAAATCGCCAAAATCTGTCGAAGAGTCGCCAAAGCTGTCGGACTGGGGGAAGACGCCCCCCGAGCTATC
Source organism: bacterium (assembly GCA_030691545.1). GTDB lineage: Bacteria > Auribacterota > JABMQX01 > JABMQX01 > JABMQX01 > JAUYEE01. The sequence continues at coordinate 14,036 of JAUYEE010000123.1, forward strand.
ACTGTTGACCACCTCAAGGACTTTCTCGGGCCCGAGACTGTTTTCCCGGAAGAAGCCCGGCGAACCTCCATTCCCGGCGTGGCAACCGGCTTAGCCTGGACACCATCCGGCGGCGATGTCCTGTTCGTCGAAGCCATCAAAATGCCGGGGAAGCGAAACGTCACCCTTACCGGACAGCTCGGACAGGTCATGCAGGAATCCGCCAAGGCGGCGTTGTCGTACATCCGCTCCAAGCCGAAGGATTTCGGCATTGACCCCGACTTTTTCGACATGTATGACCTCCACGTTCACGTCCCCGCGGGGGCCATCCCCAAAGACGGCCCTTCAGCCGGCGTGACCATCGCCACCGCGATTGCATCCATTCTCAGCGGGAGGCCCGTCAACAAGGACATTGCCATGACCGGCGAGATCACCCTTTCTGGCATCGTCCTCCCCATCGGCGGCGTCAAGGAGAAGGTCCTCGCCGCGCGCCGCGCCGGGATCAAGACGGTGATCCTGCCGGCGAAGAACAAAATAGACGTGGACGAAATCCAGAAGGAGCACCTCGAAGGGCTTGAGTTTGTCTACGTGGAGACTATAGACGAGGTGCTTGCCCTCGCCCTCGCGGACGGATACAAGAAGCCCAAGAAGACCAGAAAACGTCAACGAATTGCAGGCGGGGACGCCTGCGCTACACCGAAGGCTAAAAAGGCCAAAAGCCCGCCGAAGAAGCAACGAGGGCGGAAGAAATAGACCGGTTGGATGCCTTTGACTGCAGGGCAGGGGCTGGGAGGTCAGAGATTTCGTCAAAGGGCGCGCCTTGAGGATAACGTATTACCGGCAGAATGCCTTCAAGCTCGAATCGGCGGGGAGGCGAATCCTGATTGACCCGGGGAGAAGCCTTTCCTCTTTCAGGTCGCTTATACCGAAAAAGGAGTGGGAGGGCACGAACCTTATCCTCGTGACGCACCGAGACCCTGACCACTTCGCGTTCGTGCCCACGATAGCCTTTCGCTGCGGGTGCGAGGTGGTGTGCGGAGCGGGTTTGCGTCCGCTGATGCAGAAGAAAAGAGTCGAGAATCTGCATCTCCTCCTCGTCGGGCAAAGAATTGTCGTGCAGAAGGTGGAAATTCTTGGCGTCCCCGCCGTGCATGGGCCGGCAAGGAAACGCGACTCCGACGAAAAACGAGAAAACCCGAAAGGTTCTATCGGATTCTCTCTAAGCATCGAAGGAAAAAAAGTCGTCAACCTCGGAGACACGGTCTTTGTCGAGGAGTGGAAGGATATTCGAGCGGATGTATTGATGCTGCCAATCGGCGGGTTCTTCACAATGAACCGAAAGGATGCGGCGAAAGCTGCGAGATTGATCAAGCCGAAGATGGTGATTCCAACGCATTTCCACTGGAAGATCGGCCCATACGTGCACCCGGCGAGGGTGAAGAAATTCGCGGATGAAATATCTTCTCAAGGAATCGAGTGCGCCATACTAAAGAGGGGCGGGAGCATTGAAGTCTGATGCCGCTGCCCCACGGGGGGAGAGATGATCAGAGAAGCTATCAGAAAAGTTGTGCAGGGTGAGGATTTGACGCGGGAGGAAGCTGTCGGCTCAATGACCGAAATCATGAACGGGGAGGCAACGCCCGCCCAGATTGGGTGCTTCCTGACGGCATTGCGGCTCAAAGGGGAGAGCATTGACGAGATCACCGGTTTTGCCGAAGTGATGCGAGACAAGGCCACGAGAATAGAGTGCAGCCGGGAGGATGTGGTAGATACGTGCGGCACGGGAGGCGATGGTCTCTCCACGTTCAACATTTCGACCTGTGCGGCTTTTGTGGCCGCGGGAGCCGGCGTCGCCGTTGCCAAGCACGGCAACCGGTCCGTCTCCAGTAGCTGCGGCAGTGCGGATGTCCTGAAGGAACTCGGCGTGAACATCGAAGCGGAGCCGCCGGTTGTCGAGAGGTGCCTCGAGGAGGTTGGGATCGGTTTTCTTTTCGCGCCGAAGCTCCATCTTGCAATGAAGCACGCCATCGGCCCTCGCCGCGAGATCGGAATCCGCACCGTCTTCAACATCCTCGGTCCGATGACGAATCCAGCCGGGGCCAAACGCCAGCTCTTAGGAGTGTACGACGGCGCCCTGACGGATACCATGGCTCGCGTCCTCAGTAAGCTCGGGAGCAAACGCGTGTTTGTAGTTCATGGCGAGGACGGACTTGACGAAATCTCCACCACGGGCTCGACCCAGGTCACCGAATTGAACGAGGGCCAGGTCCGAACGTACGTCATCCACCCGGAGGACTTCGGCCTCGCCCTCTGCTCCCTCGAGGACCTCAAGGGAGGCGACGCTCCCGCCAACGCCGCCATCCTCAGGGAGGTGCTCCGGGGACAGAAAGGCCCCAGACGCGATTCTGTTTTGCTCAATTCTGCCGCAGTCATCGTCGCCGCCGGAAAAGCCGAGGACCTCAAGGAGGGCCTGGAGTTCGCCGCCGAGTCAATTGACTCAGGTCGTGCTGCGGGAACGCTCGATCAACTGATTCGCCTGAGCAACTCTGCGTGATGGGAAAAAGCGGCCACTCACGATAACTCCGGGGAAGACACTCACGCGCGGACGAGAAATGATTTTTCAGCAGATTGTCGAAAACAAACGCGTCGAGGTCGAACGGCTCAAGAAGCAGGTTCCCGAGTCGGGTCTCCTGAGGCTTGTCGAAAGGCGAAGTCGCCGGGCCGATTTTCGAGCAGCACTATCGGGTGCTGAAAAAAGGGTGAGGCTCATCTGCGAAATCAAGAAGGCCTCGCCCTCCGCTGGCATCCTGAAAGCCGATTTCGATCCGGTCGCAATCGCGCAAGCGTACCAGCGAGGCGGGGCAGATGCCCTGTCCGTCCTGACCGAGGAAAAGTTTTTTCTCGGAAGCATTGACCACATTGCGGCAATCCGGAACGCGGGCATCGCCCTTCCTATTTTGAGGAAAGATTTCACCTGCGATTTGTATCAGGTCTTAGAGGCGGCAGCGTTCGGAGCGGATGCTGTTCTCCTCATTATCGGGTTGATGTCGGATGCGGAAACGGAAGTCGCCATTCGGAAGTCTGCGGAATACGGTTTAGCGGCAGTCGTCGAGGTTCACACGGAAGACGAGCTTCATCAAGCCCTCGACATCGGCTCTGAGATTATTCAAATCAACAACCGAGACCTCCGCACATTCAAAGTGGATTTGAGCACAACGGAGAGGCTCTTGCCCCTGATTCCCCCCGGCGTCGTCGTCATCGCCGCCAGCGGCGTCCGGGGGCCGGAAGACATCAGGCGGCTTCGGGCGATGGGGGTGCACGCCGCACTCGTCGGCGAGACGCTGATGCGACATGCCGACCCAGCCGCAGCGGTCGCGGAGCTTGCCGCAGCAGCACGATGAGGGGATGAAGGTTGCAGGTCCGGAAACAGTAGACGCGGCATGCTGCCGCGTATGTAAGCGGCTGGAAGCCGCTTCTACGCAAAATGAGCCCTTTCATCAAGATCTGTGGCATAACCAACGTAGAAGACGCTCTGTGGGCAGCGCACTGCGGCGCCACGGCAATCGGACTCGTCTTTGCCGAGGAAAGCCCAAGAAGGATTACCCTTGGCTCCGCCACCGAGATTCTCTCAGTCGTACCGGAGACGCTTGTGCGTGTCGGGGTCTTTGTCAACGAACCGCTTGAGCATCTCAACGATTGTGTGGCAAAGTTAGGTCTGCATTTCGCCCAGCTTCACGGAGAGGAATCGCCGGATTACTGCAGGCAGGTGAAGGGCAAAGTTATCAAAGCCTTCCGCGTCTCGAGCGAGAGGGACCTCGAGTCGTTGCAGCAGTACCCGGTGGACGCGTTTCTGCTGGACGCCTTTGCCCCAGGGAAACGAGGAGGTTCAGGCAAAACCTTTGACTGGTCCCTTGCGGTGAAAGCGAAGGAGCACGGAGTGCCGATCATCCTGTCGGGCGGACTGAATCCCGACAACGTCGCGGAAGCCGTTCAGACTGTGGCACCCTGGGGCGTTGACGCCAGCAGCGGCGTCGAGATTTCCCCGGGGAAAAAGGACCATGACAAGGTCAGGCTCTTTGTTGAAAATGCGATCCGCGCCTTCTCGGCGATCTCTGCGGTTCCCCCTCGGGAGGCGCCGCCAGGCTCAGAGGAATAACATGAAGAATTCATGCCGGACGACTCCGACAAGAAGAGTGCCGGACAAGGCAGGTCATTTCGGCATCTACGGCGGCAAGTACGTCCCGGAAGTCCTGATGGCGGCGCTTGCCGAGCTCGAAGGAGCGTATCTCAAGGCGAAGAAAGACCCTGCTTTCCAGAAGGAGTTGAAATACTACCTGAAAGAATATGCCGGGCGACCGACGGCTCTTTACTTTGCCGAGCGATTCACGGAAAGCCTCAAGGGGGCGAAGGTCTATCTCAAGAGGGAGGATCTCTGTCACACCGGCGCCCACAAAATTAACAACACCATCGGCCAGGTTCTCCTCGCAAGGAAGATGGGCAAGCAGCGCGTTATTGCCGAGACCGGAGCCGGTCAGCACGGCGTCGCCGCCGCCACCGCCGCGGCGCTGTTCGGTTTATCGTGCGAGGTCTATATGGGCACGGAGGACATGGAACGGCAGGCGCTGAACGTCTTCCGCATGCGCCTTCTCGGAGCGAAGGTGACGCCCGTGGACGCCGGCAGCCGCACGCTCAAGGACGCCATCAACGAAGCAATGCGAGATTGGTCCACGAATGTCCGAACCACGGCGTACGTCCTCGGCTCCGTCCTCGGCCCTCATCCCTATCCCATGATTATCCGGGACTTCCAGAGGATCATTGGGAGGGAGGCTCGGCGACAGATTCTTGCCAAAGAGAAGCGTCTGCCCGATTTACTCTTAGCGTGCGTCGGCGGAGGAAGCAACTCCATCGGGCTGTTCTATGAGTTTCTCAGCGACAAAGGTGTGCGCATGGTCGGCGTCGAAGCCGGAGGGCTTGGCATCGAGACTGGAAAGCACGCCGCGCGATTTGCCACAGGCAGCCTCGGCGTTCTCCACGGGACTTACACCCATGTTCTCCAGGACAGTCACGGACAGATTCTTCCGACACATTCCGTTTCTGCCGGTCTTGACTATCCGAGCATCGGCCCGGAGCACAGTTATCTTCATGAACTCGGAAGAGTGCAGTACACAAGCGTCACCGACAGCGAAGCATTGGAGGCGTTCCGGCGTCTTGCCGAACTGGAGGGCATCATCCCGGCTCTCGAGAGCGCCCACGCCGTCGCATACGCCATGAAAGTTGTTCCCAAAATGAACAAGAAGGACATTGTCATCATCTGCATGTCCGGCCGCGGCGATAAGGATGTCCAGGAGGCATCGAAGCTCATCGGGGGCGAGCAAAGCGTTGCGGGTGGAGGCAGCGAAAGTGAAGGATAAGATCGCAAGGAAATTCGCAGACCTCAAATCGGCTGGTCGAAAGGGCTTCATCGCCTACATCTGCGCTGGCGACCCGAGCGTGGCGAGGACAAAGCAGTTGATTCTTGAGTTTGAGAAGGTCGGCGTGGATGTTGTCGAGCTGGGCGTTCCCTTCTCCGACCCGATTGCCGATGGGGTGGTCAATCAGAGGGCTGCGGAACGCGCTCTTCGGAATCACGTCTCGCTCGCCGACGTTATATCGTTGATTCAGGATGTCCGGAAGAAGAGCGAAATCCCCATTGTCCTTTTCACGTACGTGAACCCCGTGCTGAAGTACGGCGTGAAGGCGTTCTGCCGGGACCTGGCAACGGCGGGAGGGGATGGCGCCCTGACACTCGACTACCCCCCGGAGGAGTCGGGTGAATACAAGAAGCTCATGGATGCACACGGACTGGCGACGATTGGCTTGGTTGCTCCGACGACGCCCGACGAGCGCCTCGAGCGAATCCTCGACTTTTGCTCCGGCTTTGTTTACTACGTTTCTCGCACCGGCGTCACAGGGGTGAGGAAAGATGTTGACCAAAGCGTCTCGGGCATGGTCAAGAAAATCAAGTCTCTCACGAAAAAACCGGTCGCTGTGGGTTTCGGAATCTCGAATCCGCAGCAGGCAAGAACCGTCGCCGGGGTGGCTGATGCCGTGGTCGTAGGCAGCGCCATTGTTCAGAAAATCGAGCAGTCCGGCTCCTCAAATAAGATGGTTGATGAGGTGTCACGATTCACGGGCGAACTCGTCGCCGCCGTAAAGCGTGTCCGCTTAAGATCGGGCCGTTAGGAAAACTTCTGTGGTAGCTCAGGCGTCTCGCCTGCATCAAAAAACGCAGATGGCCCCCTCGTGTTCGTCGTGTCTTTCCGAGAGGTCTTGCTAACCTTTTTTACTGGGAGGAGACAAAGTGATTCACGCAGCCATTCTGGCAGGAGGAAGAGGGCAACGACTGTGGCCAAAGAGCCGGAGACGTTCGCCGAAACATCTTCTCCCCTTGCTCAGCGACAAGACAATGCTCCAGGAGACTGTCAGCCGACTCGAAGGCGTTGCGAACGATGAGAACATATACATCGTCACTGAGGAAGGTCAGCAACGAACTATTTGCGAACAGCTTCCTGACATCCCCAAAGCCAACATCCTTGTCGAGCCGGAAGGGAGAAACACCGCCGCCTCCATCGGTTTCGCCGCCGCCCACATGAGCAAACGCGACCCGGAGGGCGTCATGATTTCGCTTCATTCTGACAACTGGGTCGGGGAAGTCGAGACGTTTCGCAGGATTCTCAGCGACGCGGCTGTCGTTGCAGAAAAAACCGGGAGGCTCGGTACGGTGGGCATCACCCCATCCTATCCCGCGACGGGCTTCGGCTACATCCACGTCGGCGAGCGAATCGAAGTAGACCTTCCGACGACGTTTTGGGAAGGCCAGGAGTTCGTGGAGAAGCCCGACCGCGAGACCGCCGAGCAATATGTCGCCAGCGGGGAGCATTTCTGGAACGGAGGAATGTTCATCTGGAAAATCGCTGCTATTCTCGATGCCATCCGCGAGCACATGCCTCGTCTCTACGAAGGCTGTCTTGCGATAAAGGAGACCATTGGAACACACGCCGAGAGAAGCACCCTTGCCAGAGTTTACGGCGCACTTGAGAAAATCCCCATTGACACCGGCGTCATGGAAAAAACCGCGAACATCTTCGTCGCCAAAGGGGATTTCCCCTGGGACGACGTCGGGTCCTGGGCGGCGATGGAGAACCATTACCCCGCGGATTCTCAGGGCAACGTAGCCATCGGCCAGTTCGAGCAGGTGGACTGCCACAACTCCATCATCATCGGCGACGACACGTTGATCGCCGCCGTCGGCGTCTCCGACCTCATCATCGTGAAATCCGCGGATGCCGTTCTGATTTGTCGTAAGGACCGCGCGGAAGAGGTTCGCGATCTCGTCGCCAAGCTCTCCAGTTCGGAGAAGTTCAAGAAGTATCTATGAAGCCGAAGAAAATCATTGGCGTGGACTTGGGTGAGAAGAACGTCGGCGTGGCCGTCAGCGACGACCTCCGGCTAACCGCCCAGGGCTTGACTTGCCTTCGGCGGACCGACGACGCCAGGCTCCTCGCGGACCTTTGCCAGCTTATACGGGAGCACAAGGTGGACCTCGTCGTCGTCGGATTTCCAAGAAACATGTCCGGCGATATCGGGCCGAAGGCTCGCGAGGCGATGGAGTTCGCCAACCGCCTTCGGCAGGCTTCCGGCGGCGATGTCTCGCTGTGGGATGAGCGGCTCACCACTCGCCTTGCGGAAAGGTCCATGCTTGAGGGCAACCTCAGCCGAGAGAAAAGAAAGAAGCGCCGTGACATCATCGCGGCGCAATTGATTTTGCAGTCTTTCCTCGATTCACTCCCGCGCCCGACCGATACCGCTTTAAGTTGATTTTAGATTGCGGATTTCGGATTGCTGAATGAACGCGCCTGGCGCGAGGCTCTAAACGCTTGCCAGACCGGCACGATAACTGATACCATAAGAAGGGAATGGAAGAAGGAGCTGGCCGGTTTGGGCCGGAGGGGAGATACTACTGGCTTCCATCTGGACACACGTGGGACAGGAGCGCTTGAGACGCAACGAGGTCCATCAAAGATTGACCAGCGCTTCCTGGCGCAGGTTCTGCAAGAGGGCCCGGGCGATTTCACGAGAATCCGGGCCTTTATTGGCGATTGCGCGGACGATAGGCGTAGCAATGGACCGCGGCGTGAGAGTCCGTGGCTGAAGCCTTCGTTCGAGAAGCCCGCCTGAAGGCGGCTTCGGGTGGACCCGCCGGATATGCGACCACCGACTAAAGCCGGTGGCTAAAGGTGGCAGCCGGCTGAAGCCGGCAGCAGGACAGGCCAGACTTAGGGCCCCCGGGAACGCGGGGGCGGCTCGCTGAGCGGCGGGAGAAAGGTGACGCCCTCGCGTCCGTGTAGCAGGCTGTGTTCTATTGACCGCGCTGGCCTCATTAACTGCATTCAGGTCGGGCGGACAGTCGAGATCATGGCGTTCACATGAAACAACGATAGCCTTTGCACAGTTATAGAAATGTTCGACATCAACAGTGAACGAATCGAAAAAACAGGAGCCGGCAAAAGTGTCTATATCCGAACGGACACCACAGGGCATCCGGGCGAAATCCTCAGGACAATCTGATCCCGGGCCGCAGATTACAATCGAAAGGCTCGATAACGGCCTTCGCGTCGTCACGAGCCACATGCCCCAGAGACAATCCGTCGCCATCGGCGTTTGGGCCAAAGCAGGGCTTCGCAACGAGTCTCCCCGCGCCAACGGAATTTCGCACTTTGTGGAACACCTCGTTTTCAAGGGGACCAAGACGCGGACCGACCAGGAAATCTCCCAGTCCATCGAGGGCGTGGGCGGCATCCTCAACGCCTCGACCGGGGAGGAGGTCACTTTCTTCTACTCTCAGGTCCCCCGGGACAAGTTCCGCCTCGCTCTCGAGGTTCTCCTCGACATCACCATCAATCCCGTTTTCAAGGCAGACTACTTGGAGAAGCAGCGCAGCATCGTCCTCGAGGAGATTCACATGTGCGAGGACAGGCCCTCCAGCGTCGTCCAGGACATGATCAATGAGATCATGTGGGGGAAGCATCCTCTCGGGTTGCGCATTCTCGGAACCGAAGAAAGCATCTACCGCATCTCCCGGAAGGACATCTGCGATTACCACCGGAGAATGTACGTGACCGGCAACTGCGTCGTTGCCGTCGCGGGAGCCGCCGCCCATGAGGAAGTCGTCGCCGAGGTCGCCCGTTATTCGCGGCGCATGCCCCGGGGCAACCGGCAACCCTTCTCAAAAGTCCGGAGCCTCCAGACCTCTCGGGCCGCCATCCTCCGCCAGAAAGAGACCGAGCAGACCCATTTTTGCCTCGGGATGCGAACCTTTCATCGAGAGCACCCCGACCGATTCGGACTGAAACTCCTCAGTACACTTCTGGGCGAGAACATGAGTTCCCGCCTCTTCCAGGAAGTCCGTGAAAAACGGG
>JAUYEE010000140.1 GCA_030691545.1 bacterium
TTGTCTGGAGTGCTCTTTGTGCCTTATCTGGCCTGGGTTTCATTCGCCGCGATGCTGAACTTCTCGTTGTGGCGTTTGAACCTTTGCCCCGACCTCTTGGGATCGTCTCGGCTTCAGGATTTGCTGAAGACAAACATCAACGCAGAGGGCTGTTTTCTAAAGAGGATCTGATACACTCGACAACGGCCCGCAGAGAGAAATGACACGATCGAGAAGAGGCAGAGGGGCGCACAGCGGTTGAAATGGAGGAAGGACAGGGACAACAATCGAAGGGAGTAGTGTGAAAGAGGATGGCATGACTCAGGAGAAAATCTCGCGACGGTCATTTCTCGTGAGCGCCGCCGCCACCGCGGCGGTCTGGGGGGAAGTTGCGAACGGTGGCCCGATAGGCAAGCGACGCGTCTCCCCAAGCGACAGGTTGGATATCGCCGGGATCGGCGTCGGCGGGCGAGGGGCGTATGACATCGCCAATCTCAGCGAGGAGAACAATATTGTCGCGCTATGCGATGTGGATGAGAAGCAGGGGGCGGCGACATTCAAGCGATTCCCCAACGCCAGGGAATACCGTGACTTCCGCAAGATGCTGGAGGAAGAGAAGAACATTGATGCCGTCGTGGTAGCCACGCCCGATCATATCCACGCGGTCGCCTCGATGATGGCCATCAAGCTGGGCAAACATGTTTACTGCGAAAAGCCGTTGACGCATTCCGTTTACGAGGCCCGTGAGCTTGCCCGAGCGGCGAGAGAGGCCGGGGTCGCCACGCAAATGGGAAACCAGGGGCACTCCATCGAGGGGATACGGCGTTGTTGTGAGATGATCCGGTCAGGAGCGATCGGGCCGGTGCGGGAGTATCATGCGTGGACGCATTCACCCGTCTGGCCGCAGGGGATTCGCCGCCCCACAGAGACGCCGCCTGTGCCAGATTGGCTTGACTGGGATCTCTGGGTCGGGCCTGCCCCTGAGCGGCCGTATCATCCGGCCTACCTCCCCGTTAACTGGCGTGGATGGTGGGACTTCGGGAACGGTGCGCTCGGCGACATGGGCTGTCATATTATTGACCCAGCTTACTGGGCGTTGAAGCTTGGCGCCCCGATTTGCGTAGAGGCGGTTTCGCAAGAGGGCTGCAATGAGGAAACGGCGCCCACAAGAGAGGTCATCCGCTGGGAGTTCCCGCAGCGAGGCGAGATGTGTCTCGTGACTATGTACTGGTACGATGGAGGCAACAAATACCCGCGTCCGGAAGGCGTTTCAGATGAGGAGGAGCTGGGCGATCCCGGCGGCAAACAGGGAGGACTGTTTTACGGCGACAAAGGCGCGATGACCGTCGGACATCATGGGGAGGACCCGCGTTTGCTGCCGAAAGAGAAAATGCGCGGCTATGTGATGCCGCCGCAGACAATTCCGCGGGTGCCGGACGAAAACCACTTCCAGAATTGGGTCACAGCCTGCAAGGGAGGCCCCCCGCCCTGCTCCAACTTTGAGTATGCCAGCCGGTTGACTGAGGCGGTCCTCCTCGGCGCCATCGCCGGACGAGTGCCGGGCAACTTGGAATGGAACAGTGAGGAAATGCGGTTCACGAACAGCGATGAAGCGAACCGCTATCTCCGCCGTGCTTACCGGAAGGGGTGGAGCCTGTAAGGGCCGAAAACGGCGGCCGGTCGTCGCGAGGACAACTCCAGGTTCGAGTGTCACTGAGACACGTTCTCATGGCCGCCTTCGCCCTTGTCGGTGTTCACCCGGAGACGCAAGCGTTTCTCGTTTGGGCTTAGGGTCAATCCACTTCCATGGTCTCATCGAGCGGCACACCCAACCCCTCAGACTTCGCTCGCGGCACGCACTCCGGTTGACCGCACCCCGGCGCAGCCCCGCCAAGGGGGGGGCTTCACTGCTTGTTGCGACCCCCTCGAACGTAGCCGCACCTGCCAAGCCTCTCATCTTGCCTTTGCCCGGATACTTGGTACACTCATCAGAGGGGAGGGAGAGCGGTTCGATCATCCGCTTGCAAATGGCGGTTGTCTCGGATTGTGCTACTTCTTCCGGATGAAAGGCCGGGCCGCCTGGGTCGTGGATTGCGTCATTGTTCGCCAAGGAAAGGAGTGAATATGAACCGTCGAGATTTCTGTAAGCACAACCTACTGGTGGGAATGGGTGTTCTGGCTGGATTTGAAAAGGTCGGTGGAGTAAGCGCCAGCAGTGAAGCTGGCAGCTATTACGAGGAGCCGGCAAAAAGGCTGCCTGTCAGAAAATTCGAGGTTGTCGTTGCAGGAGGCGGTACGGCAGGGGTGGTCGCGGCTGTTGCCGCAGCGCGTCAAGGCGCCAAAACGATGCTTATCGAGAGGAAAGGTTATACGGGCGGGACCGTCACGGAAGGGGGAACTGCTCTTCATAGCTTCTACAATCTTTGGAAGGCTTTCCCAGGCGTCAAGAAACGGAAGGTTGTCAGAGGAATTCCCGAGGAGATCATCGAACGGCTGGCAAGAGTTGGTGGGACAACGGGATACCCCGAGATGTCCAGAGGGTACGATTTCGATTCCGTGTGCACGGCGATTGATACGGAACTGTACAAACTCGTGACGTTCGAGATGCTTGATGAAGCGGGCGTATTCGTCGCCGTCAACACCCTTCTGACGGGCGCCATTATGGAAGGACCTCGCGTCAAAGGCGTCATCACGGAAAGCCGCTCCGGACGCGAGGCAATCTATGCAAAATCATTTGTGGACTGCACAGCGTACGGTGACCTCGCTGCCTATGCTGGTGCCGATTACACAGAACCCAACGACCATCCAGTGGCCAATAGTGTCGGCATCGGCAACGTGAGCATGGAGAGGTATTACGAGTTCATCAAAAAGCACGACGCAGTTGGCGAGTATTGTGAAGGGGTTCGCAGCGGCAAGGAAGGACAGATCGTGCGGTTGAGCGGTCATCTGGCGAAGCTGCCCTCCGAATTCGCAGCGGAGGCCAACAAAATCGGCATGTCAACAGTAACAACAACCGTTCATGACAACTATCTCATGTTCATCAAGCTGAATCTTAAACTGCCGGTGAGTCCCACAGACCGGGATGAAGTAGCGAAGGCGGAACTGGAGTTAAGAAAGCGCATGTACAGGGCAGTCGAACTCTTCAGGAAATACGTGCCCGGGTGCGAAAAGGCATTTATGGCGAGGACAAGCCCTTCGCTTTGTATCCGGCGCGGCAGACAGATTACCTGCGACTACGACATATCCCACGAGGACGTGATTGGAGGCAGGCATTTCGACGATGACGTGGTTGTGTACGGGTTTCATGATATGGCGCCCCGGCTGCAAATCAGAGATGGGGGCACCTACGGAATCCCCTACCGTGCCCTTCGCGTGAAAGGAATCGAGAACCTCCTGGTGGCGGGCATGATGATTACTTCGGACCATCGGGCACACATGTCCACCCGCAACACGGTAAGCTGCATGGGGCAGGGGCAGGCCGCAGGCACGGCTGCGGCTCTCTGCGCTGCCAGGAACCGTGGAACGCGTGAGCTTCCGTACGCCGAACTCAGAGAGGTCCTCGAAAAGAGGGGTGTCTACTTCGAAAGCTAACGTGCCCTCGCTTTACGTTTCAATCGGCCATTTTGGAAATAGTACGTGCGCTGCGGGGACCATTGGGTCATGTCTTCACCTGGAACAAAAACAGCCGCGCGGAGCGGAAGCCTGAATGCGCGAATTGGTGAGAAGGCCATGCTCCGGAAGGGGCTGCCGTCATTCCTCGACGACTCTCGGTTCGATTCTATTCTCTCTCTTTCTTGCCAGTGGCAAGCCATTGACGTAAAGGCATGCTGAAGTGATAGCGACACCAGAAATCGGCAATGTCCTCTACCATCGGGGCGGATTCCGGGATCAATTCGTGAAAGAAGTCTGGATCGTAGCGTTCAGCATATCCCTTTGCGACCTGGTATGCCCAGTAGGCGGACTCAGGGGGAAATAGAACACAGCGGAGAGCCTTTTCTACCAACAGTAACTCTTTGCTTTCGACAATGCGCACTGCTCCCCATTTCATCCGTCTGTACTCATTTTGTGCCCGCTCTGCTTTCGAGAGCAAATTGCCAAGTGAAGAAGCTCTTGTGCCTGTTTGGTCTTCCAAGTACCTCTCCATCTGAGGAATGACTTTCCCCACCAATGCTTTGTATTTTGACCATCTGTCAGAATCCAGATGAGTTGGACAACGTCGGCGCTTCATTTTCCGCCATGCGAGTTTGGCTAAATGCACGACAAAGCGATTGGCAGCATCGGGGGATTGGCAAAGACCTTTGAGCAGAGTCAAGCGAGTAACGGGAAAATCGCCGCCCTGGCGGAGTTCTTCGGCAATACCAGCGAGCTTCCGGATTCTGCTGGCTATGTTTGGTGATGTTGCTTTGCTCATTTGCTGAGAAGGTCGCTCAATGCAAGCCTCTCAACCACGCTTCTAACACCCGGCGCTTCAGGGATAGGCAGATCGCCTGAGACCATCGCCTCCAACTCTACCATCGGCATTTTGCGGGCACAATGGCTTTTCTCGTGCCAGTTTCGCTTGGAGAGTTGTCCCTTCTATCCGAGCTTCCAGCTTCGCCCATCATCACGCCGATCAAAGAGGACCGTGAACCGGATTTGAACATGCGGGGATCCGTACGGCCTGTCGCCGCAGCGATTTACCGCCATGGCAGAAAAGACTTGTGCTGCGGTTTGTGGTTTGCCATCATCCGTTTGCAGAAACGTCGACCTGCGAACTTGTTTTCGCGTATCATCGAGCATTTCCTCACACCAGAGAAAGCGAGAATCATGCTTGCTCAACAAGACCAACCTTGTGAGGCAACCTGGCGACGGCTCTACGAAGCCGCTATCGCTTATAAGGAAGCAGGGTGCTGGAATTGGATGTCGGACTCGGACATCTTCGGCGTCAAAGACCCCATTACCGGCGAGACTGGGTATTGCTGCATTCTTGGGGCAGCCGGAGAGGTCCTCGGCATGTCCGTCTATCGCGGCACCCCAGGATTAGAGGTCTATCTGAAGTTGCTGTCGAGAGAAACAGGGGCTGGCGACCCTGACTTCTTGTTTATTCACCGATGCTTGATGGCCGACTTTCATGACCGCGACGAACTTGACAAGGCCGACCGCGATGTCATCCGTTCCCTCGGTCTCAAGTTTCGAGGTCGGAACGCCTGGCCGCAGTTTCGTAGCTATCTGCCGGGGTATTTTCCATGGTATCTGACGGAAGCCGAGGCTCGCTTTCTGGCGCTCGCCGTGGAGCAAGGTCTGAACGTATGCCAGCGATTTCGGCATAGTCCGAGTCTTTTCTCTTCTGGCCGTAGGGGAGCGTATCTGGTAAGAACCGCCAGGGAGAAAGAAGGGCAGTTGGTGTGGGAAGATGAGTGGCTCGAACCAGAGGCCTTCGAGGAAGAAGGGCTTTCCTTTGAGCCACTTGATGAGGCCAGGCTTGCTCGGATCAAAGAAACGCTGAAGCCTCGCGACCAAATCTGGGAGGGTGATTTCTTCCATCTGAATAACCCTGTTAAGGAAGAAGGCCGGCCCTTCTACCCTCGCCTTTTCGTCTGGGCAGACGTCGGCTCGGGGCTTCTCTTGAGCCATGATATGAAGCATCCGGACAACCCTATCGCCATCTTGCGCGAGTCTTTGATCAGCGCTGCGGAGAAAAGCGGATTTCTTCCGGGTGAAATTCGCGTCCGGAGGCACGAAGCATACGAATTGCTATCGCCTCTGGCAGAAAGCCTCAAGATTAAGCTTGTAAAAGCCCGCGCACTTCACGCCGTAGATCAGCTCCGACGCATGTTATCGTAAGCGCCCGGCCAACCCATGTTCCCTGTGAGAACGATGTGAGCCATACTCCTCGGCAGATAGAGCGTATGTGTGGTATGGAGACAGAACGCATCGAGGAGGATGAAAATGCAGGGACAGGAGAAGCGGCGGGACGT